>DAOWAG010000085.1 GCA_030634715.1 Candidatus Aegiribacteria sp.
AGTATAGTTCTCAGGCAGTATGATATTCAGTCCGCTAACATCGGATATGGATCTGAGAACAGTCCGAAGATTTGCATCAACCACATCGACAGTGATGTTTCTTCCCCCTGTTCCAGCCCATTCCACCGGAAATCCATCATCAACCTGCCGATGGGCTTCACTTATCCTTACACCTCTGGAAGCTGTGGAAACCGTACGTCCGGATAAACTTGTTGATCCAGGAGAAGACAGCGGCGCGACATCTCCGCCTGTGATGACCGGTTCAACATATTCAGAAGTAGCTGACCAGGACGCAAATGGAATTCCTGAAGGATCTGTCTGCATTTCAAGGGTAAGTATATTGCCATTGAGAGAAGCAGTGTAGTTAATCAACTCACCATTGACATCGATGATAATTCTTACAATTCCCTCGGGTGGCGCCTTGTACTGACTGGTTCTGATTGACGCTACACCACCTCTCCCGACGGAGAAGTCTGTAGAAGGAAGTGCATGAACCGCATTTCCAATATCCAGTACAATCCTCATTGGATCTGTCAGCAGGAATCTTTCGTAGGAGATTGATTCATCAGCAGTAATTGTGACGAGAGTCACGTTGCCGCCGGGCACAACCGATATATCGGTAACCCTATACGCCACAACCGGCATGGCCAGAAGTAGCAAAAGACTACATACGGTAAACAGACGCATCACAAACCACCTTCTTCATGTAGACGCAAGGAGTAGATGGTAGGAATTGTGGTCTCCCCTCCACCTCTCGCGCTATAAGTAATAATAACATACTGAATTACAATAACTTCATTACTGGTAATCTCGGCCACGTGTGAATTGTATGCCAGGTCAGTTCCCTCGTAGAGTATGTACGAAACACCAGCTCCATCCTCAACGAGTGCCTGGTCTCCACCAATTGGATCAAGCGTGATTCCAACAAGCCTGAATTCCTCAATCGAAATACTCGTGAGATCGCGTCTTGCATCTCTTCCTGCATCAGTGAATTCAGTGAAGGGATCAGGTCTGATGGAAACGGATTCATAGATTCTGAAGGTTCCGCTTCCAGCCATGATCATATCTTCGACAGATTCAGTTGAACCCTGCATACCTTCCGTATTCTGACCGGCCAATGAGCAGAATACCCTTTCTGTTTCGTAATATGGTAAGTTTGTTTCAACTGATCCAAGTTCGGTAAATACAGTTATCCCATGATCATCAATTGCCCAGAACGGTTCATTGAAATGATCAAGAGAGATAAGTTCTGAAGGAGTGAAAGATGGAGATTCAGCAAGGATTTCGTCTGGTTCAATCACCGAAGAAATGCCTTTCTCCGTCATAACAAGTCCATCTGAATACAGATAACCGCTTGAATGATAATTCCATTCATTCGCGGCCGTTCTAACGAAAATGCTTTCATCTGATCCCATATAAAGAATGTTCTGTGATACTGCGAGAACATACCCGTCAGGAGAATCCTCGAATTGCCACAGATCAATCGACGGATCCAGAAGAGCAATTCCACCTCCCTGAAGTCTGAAGATCCAGTCCTGTCCGATCAGCTGTAGATCTCCCGCTGGGTCCAGCTGCGGACTTGGAGAAAATACTTCAAATCCACTTTCATTCTTTATAGCAATAGCGCCTGTCTCATCCAGTATAGCAATGCTTCCACTCTGAATCTCAAGCTCCACAGGTCTGAATCCTTCAGGGAGCGCTCCAGGTATTATTTCACAATCTTCCACACTGAATGCGAGTAATTCATTTTCTGTCAGAAATACCGGATTTTCATCCAGAATATCGAAGTCGAGGACATCTTCAACCCCCTCGATGAAGTATGCCTTCCATTTAGCGTTAGAGACACTGAACTCAAGAAGGTTACCTCCGTCGAACAGCAGCCAGGTTGAAACTTCTCCTGCTTCAGTAAGCAAAGGCGGAGCCTGTGACAACGTCAGCTCGATCCAGCCATGAACATCCGGATGAGAGACTACCGTGACAGGAGTATCTGTCTGATCCGTCAGAACTGCTGAATCATCGGATTTATTACATCCGGAAAATATGAACACTCCCGCAGTCATCAGAAGGGCTGCTGTGAGTGTTCCTTTTGAAAAACTCATAACTTCTCCTCCCTTCCTATGGCTGCACGAAGGCTGAAACTGTAAAAGTCGCAACCATATTGTCGTAATTTCCATCAGAAGCTTTCTGCTGGATAACAGACAGGTTGGATACGGAAGTAATCATCATCTGCTGAGTAAGTTGATCTAGATATACTCCGAGCCTGTGAAAACGTCCTGAAAGCTGCACCTGCCAGCCATAAATAAGATAATCCCCCTGAGTTACAGGAGGCAGTGGTGTAAGAACGATGATCTTAAGCCCGCTGTTTTCAGCCTTCTCTGTCAGCATATCGAGAACTTCATCCTGATCATAGCTTCGAGGAAGATATCTATCGAGTTCCGAAAGCTGCTGAGTTAGAAGATTGATCTCCTGTTCGGTTATTGCCATGTCAGCTGATGTTCCGGATTGAAGCGAAATAAGCTCTGCCTGTTTCATCTCAAGATTCTGTTCGGCGAGTTCTATTCTGTCAACAAGATCGGCGGATATCGATCTCGGGTAGAAGTAGATTAGTGCCACAATCAGAAGAACACCGACTATTAGAATATAAAACCTGGGGTCTCGAAGGTATTTATTCATTTCACCCCCCTTATCTGTCTCCTGTTATTGTAACAGTCATTCTCAGGACCCACCGGATCCGGATTCCTCGACGAAATCTGTCAGACTGATGGAATAGAGTGACAATGTGTCACCCCCGAAGATCGTAAAGTATTCAGAATCACCATATTCGTATGTTTTATTTCCGTGGAATGCTGTAACAGCAAATGTAGCACTGCCGGGAGTGCCACCGAATGATTCCTCTCCCATTTCCGGGTACAACTGAATCTCAATTACAAACTCACCTAAAGCATCAGTCGTTACAACATAAGTTTCCTGGGTTCCAATAGTCATCACACCTATACCATCGGCAAATTGGCTAAATGTTGAATCAAAATAGATAGTGCCGGTCACCCATATCCTGGTATCCTCCATACCGACAGGGTTACACCCGGCAGCTAAAATAGCAAGCAACAAAGCCGCTGCAGATATTATCTTTATCCTCATAATTCCTCCCCTGTATCTCCGGGATGATTCTGCGATTCTTCTTCTACATCAGAGTCAGCGAAAATACTGCTCAGATCCCTTGAAGATCCGGCAAATTCACCAACCATAGATGATAACGCTACAGGATTTACGCCAATCGTCATCTCGAAATTATATCTTCTACTTCCACTTCCAGTTACGTTTGCCGCTGAAGCGAGCGTGTAAGTCTGTCCATAATCTGCAAGCGAGAATAGAGGTGTGTGCCCATCCGGCATTATTTCAACAATCTCACGCTGAAATTCAATAATATCTCCCCAGGTTTTCGCTACACCGGAGATACTGATTTCACGCGGAGCTAAGACCATTCTGGTAAGATAAATACCTTTCTCACTTGCAGAGCCCGGTGCGATTACATCGGGATAGATCGCTCGGCAAAGGTATTCAACAATGTAGACTGTATATTTCTGATTGAGTGAAAGATCAAGGATCTGTTGCTGTTTTCTTTCAACCATATTTCTCAATCGTTCAGCTTCGACCTGCTGATCAAGCTGCAAGCCAAGCTGAGATATCTGCTCTGTGACCAGATCAATTTCCTGGTTCAATTCCGTTTCGTGAGTCTTCAGATCCTGATAATCCATATATGCTATCACTCCACCGGCAATGAGACCAAGGAATGGAATAATACAGAGAATTGTCAGAATGGAAGATGGTTCAGCGGCTGAAGGGATTCCGGGAGCAGCTCTTCTCTTGCCTTCAGGCTGTTCAAGTATGTTGATATCAACCATGCTGGTCTCATATCCCCGCAGCGCGAGTCCGATGGAAACTGCAAGTACCGCGCCCAGGGAGTCAAGATTCTCATCACTGATGACAGTTTCGGGAACAGTAATGTTCCTGAAGGGCTGGAAGTGCTCAACTGGAAGTCCGTGCTGCTCACTGAGTATCGTCGCGAGCCCGGGCATAAGTGAGCATCCTCCGCTGATGTACATTTTATCTATTCTGGTGTTCTCACCGGAAGCCTGATAAGTTATGAAAGATCTCCTGATACTTGTAGACAATTCCTCAATAACCCTGCCGATCGCAGTATGCACTTCTTCCGAAGATACACCGTCCGGCACATTACCTTTGAGAACACCAAGGGCAACGTCGTATTCAAAACCAAGCGATCTCTGCAGGGCTTCAACAAATCTCGATCCTCCTATCGAAAGATCGCGGTTGAAACTTGGGAGCCCTTCACGAACAACAACCATGTTCGTAACCTCGGCACCGATGTTCAGGATTGTTACGCATTCATCACCTGCTGGCCTGTAGGCGTGCTGATAAACCCTCTGCAGAGAAAACTGCTCAAGTTCAATTGTAGATGGCTTCAGTCCAGCTCCTTGCAAGATACCTCGATGAAGGTCAACTACTTCTTTCTTGGCTGCGACCAGCAGCACCTCCATCTGTCCCGGAGAGATCTCAGGGTTAATTATCTTGAAATCAAGACTGACTTCATCGATCCTGAATGGGATATGCTGTTCAGCTTCCCATTGGATTGCCTGCCGAGCCTCTTGTTCTGACATTTTTTCCATTGGTATCCTTCGAACTATCACACTTCTTCCGGATACCGCACTATGGATATTTCTACTACTGGTTTTAATACCGGCCTGCCGTACGACATCGTGAACAGTATCTATCAGATGTTCGCGGTTTACGACTTCACCATCTACAATCGTACCAGGAGATAACTCCTGGATCGCATAACTCGACAGGGTTACTGCTTTGCTTGATCCTGTCAGTTGTACAACTTTGATTGAATGGCTGCCGATATCAAGACCAACAGTTCCCCCGCCTGATTTTCCGAAGATGAACATTATCTTCCCTTCCTCAGGTAGTTGTCCGCCTGTTTCATAAAATACTTCAACTCAACTAATCTTCCTACTTCATCATGAATATTAACGAATTTAATATTATTCATCCTTCTAATCCATGCAAGTCCCTGAAAATCCCCACAAGTTCCTGCAATTTTTGACTATCAGAACTTTACAACCATTCAAGCCCCGCGTCAATACCCTAACTTCATAACTATGGAACTATGGAATTTCATACCTAGCTTGACTCGTAATGTCAAATGGAATATCTTCCCGCTCGGAGGTTCAAATGAAAATGAAAAAATCATCTGATTTCGTTTCAAACATTTCGGATATACAGGAGCATTCAGATCCTACTGTCAGATTAACTGTTCCTGTCAGACCAGACCAGGAGGAACTGCTGACGAGAATCGCTCGAACCATTACTCAAAACCGTGATAACGAGCACAGAGCGCAGAGAATTACAAAGGCAACTATTATCAGAGCATACATCGACGCTCTTTCAGCATTACTAATAGACATAAGTAATATCAGTGATGAAAGAACTCTTCTTCAGCGCATTCTTGATTATCTGAATAAGAAATGATTCTCATTCTGTTTCCGATACAAAACAGTAAAGCACATACCGATCAACAGTCAACAGTGGATATAGCCTGTGGGAAACAAATTTTCTCCACTCCTCCTGTTCACGTATATCAAGCTCAGGAGTAAGGTTTATTGATGTTAGAAACATATCCATCGCAAGATGAGTGATCCCTCTCTCCCTGAGCTCTGCCTCAATCTCTTGAGAATCCATCCCAGCCCAGAACATCTCCAGTAATCCAAGCGGCACTCTCTGTCGATCGAAGATCGCAAATCCTGGAAAATAGAATGGGCGTCCAAGGTTAACCAGCAGTGTTTTATCGCTACCTGAAATGTATCTGTCGCATTTCTGAAAGAAAGCATAATAAGGTGCATTCACCTGCAGATATGTTTCATCATCCGGCAGTTCCCATGGTCTCTCTATTGCGTACAGATCAAGAACTTTATTTGCGGACCAGATTACGCATACTGCAATCAGAAAGATGGAAACCACTCTGATCACTCTTTTCCCGCTGGAGAGTAATGCACTCAAAGCTTCAGTTGCCGGAACCACCAGCATAACAAGTCCGGGAAGCAGATATCGTAAGCGGATTACTGTACCGCTGAAAGCAAATGCGCTCAGAAGGTCAAGAAATGGAAGAGCAAATGTCTTTTTTCTTCTTGTTGCGAGCGGAATAGCAATA
>DAOWAG010000115.1 GCA_030634715.1 Candidatus Aegiribacteria sp.
GTTTCATTTCAGCTCCTTTCCTATTCCTTTACCATGGGTATTTCCCATGCTCCGAAATCGTAATCATCCTCTTCCTGATCGAGCATTGTATCGGCATCAATAATATCAGCCCCTGTTCCCCTAGATGGGTCATTCTCAAGAATCAGATCATATGATAACTCTTCATTCGATAGCTGCCTGAACCAGAATTCAGGATGGTTGGCTGGTTTTCCATCACCATCTTCTCCGTGACCGTCAAGAGGTCTCATTTCGACAGTACTGTCAGTAGTGAGAAGAATGTAAATGTGATCCGAATCACTCAGTTCAGTAACAGGATCCTGTACGCATCCACCGACTAGAACAACGAGTGCTGTTGTAATTCCCAGAAGTATTAGCATTTCAGTTCCTCCTTTCTTCACGGATATACTGCGGCGGAATTACGAACGGATTATGAGCGGAGTGTAACAGAGTGTAACAGTTTTCAGGGGGATATTGAAAAGGGGGCAGGATCATCCTGCCCCCACTCCTGATCAGGATTATTCTCTATTTGAAGCTGAATTCAGCTCCCAGTCCGAAGTACCATACACCCTTGTTATATGTGCAGTCCTCATATACGCCTGAACCTTGTCCCTCATCGTAGATATTGCGTCCACCGGCAACCGTAACAGCCATGGCCTCCGTTACTGAATAACGAAGTCCTCCGCCAATGCAATGGCAATCGAGGTTGTACTCGAAATCACTGAAAGTATCTTCGCTGCCACCTAGATCGGAGCGGAGATAAGCCAGACCGCCAAGAAGTTTTGGAGTGAACTGGTAATCGATTCCTATTCCGATATCAAGACCATTCGTGTAATCATCATCAAGTCCGTCAAATTGGCCCTCATCGGCATCCTCAACCATATAGTAATTGAAGGTGGTGCTCAGCAGGAATTCAGGTGAGAAACGGTACGAAATGCCTCCGGAGAGTACGGCCGGCAGATCTCTTCTCTGCTTGTAGCCGTCAGTGAACGAGGAATCCGGAAGCCCGAATGCGGCCCAGCTGTTCTCAATAACACTTGTCTCAAATTCGAGATTCGTACGGGTCTCGTATTTGAGAGCAAGGTTAAGGTTTTCAACAGGCACAGCATTAACACTTACAGTTCCGCTGAAACCATTTGCGGTTTTCTCAACATCAAGAGTTCGGCTTACCTGCGACTGGTGCGCAGTAGTATCTATCCAAGTAACCGTGAAATCTCCGAATCCATCGTACGTTCTCTTTGCAGTCGTATACCTTCCGGCAAGCGAAAAGGATATAGCATCATTTACCGCAAAGGAGGCTCCTACTGTACCCGCCATGTATCGTGAAGACACTTTGACAGCTCCGCTGTCCATTATTGCGAAACATATTGTTCCAGGATGCATCATCTGCTGAAGACCTGTCTCTATCAGCGGCATGGCATAGACACCATCCTTATAATCCAGAGACCCTCCACCCGCAGGGATAGTAAAGGCTCCAAATACCGCCCAGTCACCTGTTCTTAAAACAGCGTAGAAATCAGGATATAACAGTGTTGGTTCTGTTGACTGGTATGTTTCCACGGATGTTGTGTCCCAGAAGGGAACAGCATCTATAGTGTAATCCTTCAGAAAGATTTCGTTACCGAAGCTGATGTGGAAACCCTCATCCATAAAGACCAGACCAGCGGGATTGTAGCTTACAAGATCAGCGCCTTCTGTTGCCACGTTCCTGGCGAAGTTCCTGATGTAGTTCACGCTCCTGTTTGTAAGGTAATCGATGTTTCCACCGATTACTGACCCTGTGAAGACTGCAATAAGCAGAAGAACATATAGGATCTTCATGTAACCCTCCTTTTTTTTGACCCTCGACACCATAACACAGACGCATCTGTGTAACCATAGATTATTTAATTAAGTATTCTAAGATAAGCTTGCAGTGTCCACCCATGATGTTATGCATCGAAAACAGGAAGAATCATATCATTTATTGATAGAGTATCATGGTCAGAAAAGTCCGGTATCCTTGTCCGCTCTAGAAAGAACTCTTTATGGCACCCCAGGTTGTGTTATCAAGTGCTGAAAATGATCCGAACTGGACATTCGTGAATAATTCACCCATATGTGTGGTTGGCTCTATGAATTCTATCATGGTGATATCTTCATCATCACAGAAAACCCCCCAGAATACACCGGCAGGTGTGACGTTTGTGTAGGAAGAGCGAAGATATCCATATTCTCCGTACACTTTGATACTGACACCTCCATCTCCCATGGGCATTACAATCTCAATTCCGAATGCGTTTACCGGAACGGTGAACGTGTACTCGGTATTGTCGTCGAATTCATTGGGACCTACTGATACACTGGTTACTCCCATGTAGGGCGGAGTAACAACCACATTGTCGTGTCCCAAAAAGTTATCAATAGATATACCCTCAACGATAGCACCTTCGGAGAAGCAGTTATTATTGGTGAAGCTGTTGAAGGGACCCTGAGCGGTTTCCATACTGTTAGGAGGAACATTTGTATTGGAGTAATCCTCGGTGGTCAGACCGGGATAGAGACTTTCAAACAGCGCCTGATCAGTATAGAAAATTATTTCCGCTGAAACCATGAAGACGGTTCCAAACAGAAGAACGGACAGTGAAACAGCAAGACTCTTCAATCGAATCCTCCTTAAGAGTGTTCCCGTGTGGAGAACCGGGATTGTCCCCGCATTGCTCATATTACGATTATATAGTTTCTGTCACGAACGTGCAAAACTCTGATCTTCTATCGCTCCGAGGAATATTGACAGAGTATAACGTCTTCAACATGGTCTGTTCAGACAGGTATATCGATGGATGGACGACATCGATACGCCTTCATCGCAGTATTTTGGATGTTGAAAACCCATTACCTTCTTGTATGATGGAGGAAAGATGAACATCAGGACAGTTCTGTTTACAGTGATATTAATACTTCTAGCAACAGCTGTCGCAGGAGCCAATCCATCACCATGGCCCTCCTCGGAGAACAACTTCACCATCATACAGACGTTCGAGGTAACGTTCCACATCGAGAAGCCACTGGAGTCGGATAGCATGGGTGCATTTATACTCTACGGGGGGCCGGTACTCTCATATGTCTGGAATCCCGCTGAGAATAAGGGTGCTGGTTTCGGCGTCGAGCTGGGAGCTGAGCTTCGAAAGTACTTCATGCAGCCCATGTCAGGTCTATTCATCGGCGGCTACCTTGGCACAGGCGCGCTCTGGAGGTCGGGTGAGGAGAATGTGGTGACCATGTCAACCGGTGTTAAACTGGGATGGCGGATACCATTGATCAAACGGGGATTACTACTGGATGTTGAACCGTACATCTGTGTGGGTGTGAAGCTCCTTGGCATCGACGAAAATGAAAACGCTGGTCCCTTCGATGCTGCTCTTTATCTGGGAACCAAATTCGATTTCTACTGATCCCACCTGTCTGGCCACAGCCCTCTATGTCACTTTTATCAGTGGGTGGCACCATTCCCTGAAAGCAAATGGAGCATGATTAGTCATGCCCCATCTGCAGAACATATATCTGATGAGCACTAGAACTGAGCTTTAATACTTCCCCATGAGGATTGCTCAAGCGACGACTCGGTGAACTGAACCTCTGCTATCCATTTATTGGATCCATAAACTACATAGCTCCAGAAGAACGTGTCTGTGTCAGGGTGATAGGTTAGTCCATATGAAGATGTAAAATTAGACAATCCGGCATTACCTGATCCTATATAGGTCATATTGGAACCGTCGAATTCGTAGAGGAACCAATCCTGGAAACCGTAAACTGTGACGAATATCCCGAGATTGCCGTTGTATGGAAACACGGTAAGTCCGCTCATCTGGTCAGTAGGTTCGGTTATTGTGTAACTAGTGGATCCGCCGCTCTCGTCTATCCTGTAGATACGATGAACACCAACAGAGCTGTATGTTTCCCAGATCATGCTAGCGTCATTCTGGAAATCCATACCTCTGCCGGCTGATCCCGCAGGATTTGCAAATGCTACACCCCATGAACCAGCGTTATAATACATATTGGAGTCAAGGAAATTGTTTGCGTACCATCCATACGAAGGTGGCCAGTTATGACACGTGCCGAATTGGAAAGCATTGTATACAGGAAAGTCCCACACAGGATTTCCTGTACCCATTACAACCGCTCGAATCGAGCCGCCGGTGTTATCCATCAGTACAAGCTGGTTGGAACCATCCTGAGTATCCAGACCGAGCATATTATTAGCGGATGACACCTGAAAAGTATCAAGAACCGTCAGCGTGATGGCTGCACCATCTGCTGGAACAGTTCCTTCTGGAAAGGAACTGTCACTTCCGTTCTCATCTACCCATGCAAAGGCAGCAACTGCGAGTATGAGTAGAAGAATCAAATATCTCATCTTGTCTCCTTTCTTTCAGACTTAATAAGTATAGTTAATACTACCGGAAGAGGGTAATTATTCACGACCCTGCCGGAAGAATACATTGTTGAGAAGCTGATTTTTCAAATTTTATAATCGCAAATGCCGCAAGTGACGCCCGACTCCAAACACATGAAGGGGGCATTGATCTGTGACGGACCACAGAAGACAATATTCAAACTATTCTGATGAATATCCCTTAGAGGAGATCCCGAATGACAATGAGATAGAATTATGTACGGATTTAGTGGCAAGGTCACCGGCAGGTGGTTGTCCGGAGTGGGCTCTCAGAGATATAATCGATCCGGAATGTACTGCGGGTCCTCTGGAACCCGCATTCATGCTCAGTTGATAGAGGTTTTCATCTCTATTGATAGGAGGTTTACGGTTGAAGGAACGATTCTATTTCAGTGTCATCGTGCTGCTACTCACTTCTACAGGCATTGCGGAGAACGGTATACAGTCGGATGAATCGGAAAGCATCTGGATCACACCCGCTCCACCCAAAGGAACCTGGGTCGACCCGACGGACGGCACCATGGAGAATGGGCTGTCTTTCCTGTATGAGCCATGGCCATCCTATTCGGGGAGCGCCATAAATTA
>DAOWAG010000020.1 GCA_030634715.1 Candidatus Aegiribacteria sp.
CTCGGTAGAGGTGAACCTCTCGATCATATACTGTTTCACGGTCCTCCCGGGCGTGGAAAGACTACACTCGCACATGTGGTAGCAACTGAGATGAACGCGGGTTTTGTTTCAGCTTCGGGTCCAGCTCTCGAAAGAGCTGCTGATCTTGTGGGAATACTCACCAATCTCCAGCAGGGTGATATCCTGTTCATTGATGAAATGCACAGATTGCCAAGAATTGTAGAAGAATACCTTTATCCGGCAATGGAGGATTTCGAAATAGACATTGTTCTTGATCCCGGTCCTCATGCCCGGACTGTAAGACTTGATCTGGCCGAATTTACGATTGTCGGAGCCACTACAAGGGCCGGTCTCATAACCGGACCAATGAGGAACAGATTCGGTCTGTCGCTCCACATGCAATTTTACTCAACGCGCGAGCTTGCTGAGATTGTCAGGAGATCATCAGCTATTCTCAAGATTGATATTACCGATGGAGGAGCGGAGACAATTGCTTTTCGGTCAAGGGGAACTCCCAGAATATCCAACAGGCTTCTTAAGAGGGTTCGCGATTTTGCACAGGTTGAGGAAAAGGATTCCATTACCGAGGATGTCGCAGTTGAGGCAATGGATATTCATGGTATAGATGAAGCCGGGCTGGATAGCCTGGACAGAAGATATCTTCAGGTGATCATAAAACAATATACAGGCGGTCCGGTTGGTGTCGCTGCACTTGCCGCAACCCTGAATGAGGAACAGGATACTCTGATTGATGTAGTAGAGCCTTTTCTTCTTTCAACCGGATTCTTAAACAGAACAAGCAGGGGAAGAATGACTACCCCTAAAGCATGCAGGCACCTCGGACTTGATCACATGGGACAGGAAGAATTGCTGTTGTGACTAACCGTATTCCATTGCTGCTGCATGTATGCTGCGCTCCGTGCATGACTGTTGTTAAGAAAGCACTCTCCCGGGAGGGATTCCGAGTTACAGCCTTCTTTTACAATCCTAATATTCATCCCTTCAAAGAGAGACAGAGAAGACTGGATGCTTTGAATGCATTCTCTGAATCAGAGGAAATTCCCCTCGAGATAGTTGAATCGTACCCGCTGGAGGAGAACATAAGAATGCTTCTTGAAGCAGAGAACAGATGTTTTGCATGCTTTGAAGACAGGCTTTCAGTGACAGCAGAAAAAGCGGATGAAATGGGAATATATGCATTCTCAACAACTTTGTCCGTCAGCCCTTATCAGAACCAGGAGCTGATAAAAAGAGCTGGAGAAAAGGCATCATACAACACAGGAGTTGAATTCATATATAGAGATTATAGAGATCTATATAAGGATTCAGTAAGTATATCAAGAGAAAACGATATATACCGCCAGCCTTACTGCGGATGCGTTTTCAGTGAACGGGACAGATATCTTTCAATTAAATCACCTGGAATGCTCTGACACCATCGAGGGCACTCAATTGGGAGTCGAACCTTTTCGAGAACAGGAATAGCAGATATCCGGCAAGTTCCGGAATTCTATCAGTGGAATGTGCACCGTCAGTCAGACAGTGTTATCACTGAAACAGTTGTCAAAAAGGAATATTCTATTAATCCTGTTCGGAACTTGTTCATGTTCGAGATTCAGTATTCTTTTCCTGTCATAAGATACGCTAATATTCGCCTTAGAAGCCTTCCAGAACTGCCTGTATGGTAGAATAGACCAATGACTCTGAGGAATGGTCGCGGTCTGAGATAGAATGAAAGAAACGCCTTTCTCTGCAGGTGTTTCATTCGTTTTCGACTTATGGTGTCCGGTGGAGCAACACATGTGGTATTGTGAAACTTTTTCCAACCCTCCGATGCCAGATCATGATTTCTCAGGAATTTATCTCCGTCCTCTGAACCCGGAATGGGCAGAAAACTCGCGAATTGAGCCCATTCGATCCCGCTTGATAGGGAGAATCTAATGGTCTCCATAATATCTTCCTCCGTTTCATCCGGTATTCCCAGAATGAAATACCCGACAACAGGAAGTCCATGTTTATGGATAAGATCGATCTTCTCTTGCAGGATCTTAGTTGTTGTAGCCTTTTTTATTTTTTTTAGTATTCTGTCTGAACCGGACTCGATTCCGCAATGGATGATGTACCATCCAGCTTTCTTCATCAGTTCAAGGAGTTCATCATCGAGTGTATCCAGCCGAATTCCATTTGGAGTGGAGAAAAGTACGGGAAGGTTTCTCCTGATCGCTTCCCTGCAGAACTCACTGACGTAATCGTAATCTAATGAGAAGTTATCATCTTCAATATGGATTTCCTTTACGCCGTAGTCCTGAATAAGAATTTCTATCTCTTTCCATACCTGGGGGAGTGGACGTTTGCGAATTTCTCTTCCTGTTGTCCTGAAACCCGCACAGAAAGTGCATTTGTATGGACATCCTCGAGTTGCAAGAATTGGAGCATAAGGGAGCCGCTTGAGAATCACTCCGTTTGGCAATCCTCTATACTTCTCCGGTGGGGCAAGATGCCATGCAGGAACAGGAAGTACTGACAGATCATGTATATGCCTAGGATGTGTGGCAGACGGAGCGGTTCGTAGGACTACACCATCAGGTGCTTTTTCACTACTGTCAGAAGAAATGAGTTCCAATACTGATTCCTCGGATTCACCCATGAAAAAAGCATCAATCTCAGGGAAATCGATCAGTACCTGTAAGCCTGCACATGAAGCATGAGGTCCACCCAGCCAGAAAGGGGTTTCAGGCAACATCCTTCTTAGACTGGTGATCTGGGAACGGAGACGAAATACGTCGGATGTAAAAGCGGAGATCATAAGAAGATCGGGAGCTGTTTCGATAATATCATCTTGCAGAATCTTATCCGTATGACCAGTGAGAGCCGCATCAACAAGTGATACTATATGCCCGGCTTTCTCAAGTACGGCACCCAGATAAAGCAATCCTATAGGGGGAACAAGATTTGTGCCGGCACCTCCTGTGCGGGGAGGGTGAAGAAGCGTGATTCGCAATATACCTCACTCCATGTTGTATATTACCAGACTTCCACAAGGCTGATAGCCCAGTAAAATATTGAATTTCTATTGCTTCGCTGACGTTATTCTGTAAAGGTCCACCTTGAATTCACCTTCTATTACACTGCTCTGATATTCAAGGACAGAAGTCGACGGAAGATTGATCTGCACAAATTCCAGAAAATCGATGCTCATTCTGTCCGAATGAGGGATAATGACAGTATAATCAACCGTATCTGAAAGGGCTGGTGAAGGTCCTTCGATGGTTCTTACCGGGTACGGCGAATCAACATAACCCAGTCCCGGTCTGCTAAGTGTTTTAATTTCACTGTGAGGCACAATAATTGTGTCACCGTACTCCATGGCAATTTCTATTGCTGAAACGTAACCTTTCTGAAGCTTAAGAACCGCCAGAGTTGTGTCAGATTGATTCCAGTAGGGAACAGAGAAATTCGTTGAGAAAGAAGCTGCCATGAAAAGCACTGCAATAACAGTCAGCATTTTCTTTCCCCCGAGTTTGGAAATGATTGCCAGAGAACCGGCTATTATTGCCGGATATGCGCACATTACATACCGCAGGAGATCAAGTTTAGGATCCGCGCTGATGCCTACGATAAAAACATGAAAAAGGACTGACAATAAAACCAGGATGATAAAGACAAGCCAGATATCGCTCTGTATTTTTCTCCTTGTGAAGATAGCCAGAGGAGTTATCAGGGCAATTGATATCAGATACGGCAACCATGTTGTTCTTGATAGTGCCAGTAGAATCATACCAAGTATCAATGGAACCGCAATTCTTCTGAGACGGCTGTTCCAGAGCAGTAAAGCAAGTGATGCTGTAACAGGAATCCATCTGAAATTCTCGGCTAGAAGATGCCCGCCAAACAGCCGGAACCGGAATGCGATCCAGTTCTCTGGCAGCATTCCCTGTTCAGAGCTGAGATATCTCCTCCAGAAGAAGAAACCGTTCACAAATTGGTTTCCGAGGGCTGTGAGAAGGATAACAAGAAGTGGAGAACACCAGAGAAGCAGGAGTTTGGGCTTTCTCAATCGCGATCTGACAAGTTCCGCGGTAAAATAGGCTGCTGCAAGGAATATAGCCTGTTCTCGCATCATGACAGCGATAATACATAGAAGGGCTGCGAGGATGTTTTTTCCGCGAATGAAGTAATGAAGTGACCATGCAATCGAAGCGATCATGGCTGCATCCGGAAGTGTGCGGAAAGCTTGTGTGATGAACATCGGGGAGGCCAGGAGAGCAGCTGACGAAAGAATGCCCAAAAGAGCGCCGTCCAGGGATTTGCCCAGTTTGTACATCCCTCCCAGAGCCAGGAAAGTAGAAATCGCGGGAAGTATGTGAGCCACCTGAACATGATCCCCAAACAGTTTCATGATTATTGCCCAGAGCCAGAAGAAACCTGCTGGATGTCCCATGCAGCGTTCTCCTCTTCCCATCCCCGCTGGTATTGGCTGAAGATTGTTCTCAACCATCCATCTGGTGGAATTGTAGCCGTATCCATATCCGTCACCGTATATGGGCTGATTCATGAAAAGTACGTAAAGCACCGCAACAACGATTGCTATTCCAAGGAAAACAAATCTGTCTGTCCTGGTTTTATAAGGGCTGAATTTAAGTGAATCTGTATTCATCTATCAATGTGAGCTAAGCAGATCGGCTTCGATCGGAGTTGCGCGTTCACAATACTTACATCTGTATGTAACAGATTTCCTGTCTTCAAGAAAGAAGTGCCTCTCTGCTCCCAGTTTATTGGTTACACAATTGGGATTGGGACATGCTAGAATTCCTCTGACTTCAGAAGGCAGTGAAATCTGACGTTTTTCGGATACGCTGCCATCTCTGATTATGTTGATTGTAGCATCAGGTGCTATCAGAGCGATCATATCCGTCTCATCATGAGATAGTACTCGATTCTCGACTTTTACAATATCTTTCCCGGCGGGATATTTCTTGGATCGGAAGCCGATGCCAATCGTCATTATTCCCTCATTTCCGAGTCCAAGTATTCGGATGACCTTAAGAGCGAGGGGAGTGGGAATATGGTCAATGACAGTTCCATTCTGAATCGAATAAACCTTGTATGCTCTGTCCATCAGTCTAAACCTCCTGTCACCAGGCCAAGCAGCGCCTGTCGTGTGGGTATCCCGTTGTGAGCCTGAGTGAAGTATAGCGCATTTGGAAGACTATCAATTTCCTCCGCAATCTCATCAACGCGCGGGAGCGGGTGCATTATTCTGATATCCTTTCCCAGGATATCGATAGTCTCTTCAGTGATTCTGTAACTGCCTGCAACTTTTTCGTATTCCTGCGGATCACCGAAACGCTCTTTCTGGATTCTGGTCACATAGAGGATATCGAGATTACGTTTCCCAGCGTCCTCCAGGTCTTCCATATTCCTGTAATGAATCTTCTTGTCATCAAGCTCACTGAGTATATGTTCCGGCATCGCAAGAGCAGGTGGTGAGATGAAGGTTAATTCAGCACCAAAGAGCACAAGCGCATGTGTGAGTGAGTGAACAGTTCTACCGTATTTAAGATCACCCACCATTCCAATCTTCAATCCATCAAGCGTGCCCAGGCTCTCTTTGATAGTGAAGAGGTCCAGGAAAGTCTGGGTAGGATGCTGATTTGCTCCATCCCCAGCATTAATAACCGGTGTATCTGATAGCTCAGAAGCCATTCTTGCTGCACCCTCGACCGGATGCCTGATAACCATTACATCGCAGTATCCGGCTACAGTTCTAATCGAATCCGCAAAGGATTCGCCTTTGCTCTGGGAAGAGGCGCTGGGATTGGCGATGCCGAAGACAGATCCACCGCTTTTAAGAACAGCTGACTCGAAAGAGAGTCTTGTTCTTGTGGAAGGCTCAAAAAAAAGAGTTGATACAGTTTTGTCCCTGAGGAAGTCATGTGGATTAGATTCCTTCACAAAACGTGTTGTATCAACGATCTTTAAAAGATCATCCAGTGACATATCTCTTATAGATATAACGCTTTTGTTCTTGAAGGATGCCACACCCACACCTACTCTCGTTTAAGTGAATATTCGTAACACACATGTTCAATTCAGTCTGTGCCGAATCTGAATCTTCGCTATATATACCAGATCGAATCTGCTAATGAAAAGGAGAAACATGTCTGAACAACTGACAGAAAGATTTCTGAGTTACGTTAGAATCAATACTGCATCCGATCCGATTTCCACCACTTCACCATCTTCCACTTGTCAGATTGATTTTCTCAGATTACTCGAGAGTGAATTACGGGAAATAGGTTTGGAGGATATCTATCTGGATGATAAGGGAACTCTGTATGCAGCTCTTCCCGGAGAGGGAAGCGGTAATACTGTCATCGGTCTGATTGCTCATGTAGACACTTCTCCTGATGTCTCAGGCAAAGATGTATCTCCCGTTCTTCACAATGACTGGGATGGAGAGGCAATTACTCTTCAATCGAATATTGTTATTGAACCGGAAGAGACAGTGGATATGAGCAGGTATGTCGGTGGTACGATAATTACTTCCGATGGTTCAACTCTGCTTGGAGCTGATGACAAAGCCGGTGTTGCCGTCATTATAGAGATATGCAGACATCTGATTGCAGATCCTGATATTTCAAGACCACCACTGAAGGTTGCCTTTACAACAGATGAGGAAATCGGTAAGGGCATGGATAATTTTTATGTATCGAAATTCGGTGCTGATTTTGCATATACTGTTGATGGAAGCTCTATTGGGAAGGTGGATACACAAACTTTCAATGCATGGTCTGCCAACTGGAGAGTAAAAGGAAATGAAGTTCATCCAGGAAGCGCAAAGGGTATTCTGGTCAACTCAGTCCGGATTCTGGCTGATATTGTCGCGATGATCAGTCCTGAGGAAATGCCTGAGAACAGCTCCGGTGTTGAAGGTTATGATTATCCGCTATCCATCTCTTCTGTAGCTGCCGAGGGTGAATTGAAGATGATCCTGCGTGATTTTACAAGGGAGGGTATGGAAGAAAGAATTCACAGATTGCGCAGCATTGAGAAATGGATCAGGATTAAATATCCGCGCGCAGAGGTTTCTCTTCAACTGAAAGAGCAGTATCAGAATCCCCGAGAGATTCTTCTGGAGGACAGAAGACCGGTTGAGTACGCCCTGAAGGGAATGGAAAGAGCTGTCCTTGAAGGAAAAGAGGACTCAATAAGAGGTGGTACTGACGGGTCGAGATTGTCATTTATGGGAGTTCCCACGGTAAATCTGCCTACTGGCGGAGAACTCTTTCACTCGAGGAAAGAGTGGATCGCTGAGGAGGGACTTGAGGCATCCTTCAGGATTGTATTGGAAACACTGAAAATATGGGGAGAGAATGGATAATTTATTCAACAACATCCGAGTATCTTGTTCCCCTTGCTTTTATTAAATATAGTATTATGTGTTGCATATATTAGGTTTGCAGTGACACATAAGGGGGGGGGCTTTTGAGATATCCAGCTATAATATTACTGATCTCCACATTAGTTATTCCTGTTGCTTTCGCACAATATGAAGAAGAGATATCCCAACCTCCTGTTGACGAAATTACAACAGAAGAGGAAGTATCACAACCTGATGTGGATGAATCTTCTGAACCGGTTACTGAGTACTCATACTTTGAAGACACTTCGAGTTTGATTCCAGATGATCCTGCCATTGTTCTTGAAGTGTTTTATGAAGCTCTGAGATCGGGGGATAGTGAGTCTGTCGCATTTCTTGTCTCAAGTGAAGCGCTTGATGACATCGATGTCAGTTTGGTGATATTGAAAGAAAGTCTTGATCGAGACGAAGAATTAACGATGAACCGTCTTGTTGCTGCTGGATACACAGCGACAGCCAGCGAGATGGATGATTGGTCAGCTCTGGATTATCTTAAATTCACAATCTCTCTTCCAATGATGAGTGCTCGTTACTCGATGTACGAAATGCAGATAGGAGAATATACAATAGATGGTGATGATCTTGTTATTCCCCTTATGTTTACCAGTTCTGCTGGACTGGAGCTTCCATTTGATGTAAAGCTTATTCGTGAGGATGATTCCTGGAAAATCTCAACTTTCATGGGATTCAACAGCTTTCCTTAGCTGCGATATAGTAGATATTCAGATCCTGATATGCTTCCATCCTTATCAACACCGCGAAAACAATCCATGCTCCTTGTATTTCTCTTTCCCTTATGATATGGATATTTTATATACTTCCGTATGATACAGGGAGGAATAAGTTACCGAATTGAGAATTTTTGATGCCGGAATGAAACTTATATGATTCAACATCCGAATGTGCTTATTCTTGATTATTCGGTAGATCGATCTGAAGGTCCGCTCTTCAAACGCTGGCTTCCGGATGGTTGCCTGTCAACAACTGTCTGTGTTTACTTCGGTGAAGATATTCCTGATGTTGGTACTTTCACTCATGTGATGCACACCGGTTCGAGTCTGTCCATCTGTACAGTTGCTGAGTTTTACTCGAAGGCTGAAAGGGTGATTCTTTTCTGCGTGGATGCAGGAATACCGCAGTTGGGAGTCTGTTATGGTCATCAGCTGTTCTGCAGAGTTCTTGTCGGTCCTTCAGCCGTGCGGAAATGTCCGGATGGACTTGAAGCAGGTTGGAGGCATGTTGAGATAGTAGGAACCGGATTGAATATCCCTGGTGTGAAACCTAATTCAAGAATTCTTCAGACCCATTTTGACGAAGTTGTTGCTCTACCGATTGGGGCTGAAATCATTGCAACCAGCAGACACACTGAAATTCAGGGCTTCATCGATAGAGCCAGACGTATTCTCGGTCTGCAATTTCATCCGGAATTCAGCAGGAAGGACGGGAATGATCTTTTCTTGAAGGATAGAAGACTCCTTGAAGACAACGGTATCGATGTTGATGCCATTCAAGCTGATGGACCGAACATAGATGCGGGAAGGATATTTTTCACGTATTTTATTAATAATTTTCTAAAAAGTGGAGAGGATCTGCCACATGCGAGTACTTTCGAAGATTGAACCACAGGATATATGGTTCTGGTTTGAGGAAATTTCCCGAATTCCCAGATCTTCAGGTAATGAAAAAGAGATAGCTGAATTTCTGCTTGACTTTGCGCAGATGAGGAATCTTCCAGCGAAGCGGGACGAGCTTAATAATGTTCTAATAACTTCACCCGGCAGGGGGAAGGCAGTCTCCCATCCATCTCTCGCTCTGCAGGCTCATGTCGATATTGTCGCCGAGAAAACCGATTGCAGCCTGCACAGTTTTACCAGCGATCCCATTGTTCCAGAAATTGAAGGAGACTGGGTCACTTCAAAAAAGACTACTCTTGGGGCTGATAATGGAATCGGTGTAGCGCTGATGCTGGCAATTCTCGACTCTGATGACATTCCGCATCCTGCTCTGGAGTGTCTTTTTACCACAGATGAGGAAAGAGGTCTTACCGGGGCTGCTCATCTGGATTCAGCATGGATAACATCAGAGCGTCTTATCAATCTTGATTCTGAGGACGAGGGTGTTTTTACAATTGGCTGTGCGGGAGGACTTGATTTCACTGTGTCCCTGAACTTCGAGCGGACGGATGCTTCAGCGGAATATTATCAGCTGGAAATCACCGGACTCAAAGGTGGTCATTCCGGAATGGAGATCAATAAGAATCGGGGTAACGCAATCCGATTTCTTGGTAGAGTCCTCCATGAAATCTGCGGAAATTATGGTTGCATGATTGCAGATATAGAAGGCGGATCAAAAAGAAATGCTATTCCGAGAACAGCAACTGCTCTTATTTCTGTTCAGAAAAAGTCTGTCGACGCCGTAGTGGATACAATTGAAAAAGTTGTCATGGAACTGAAAAGAGAGTTCGAAGGTATTGAAGATGGTTTTGAAATCAGTCTTCATCCTGCATCAACAGAACTAAAACCGATTTCACTGGAGAGCGGAAACAGGATAATAAACCTGCTTCTCTCGATGCCTCACGGAGTTGAGAAGATGAGCGGTGTAGTTCCTGGACTGGTTGAAACATCTGTTAATATGGCTATCGCTTCAATGAAAGAGGATGAATTTGTTCTAAATTTCGCGGCAAGAAGCCCTATGGATAGTGCTAAACAGGCGCTTGCCGCAAGAGCTGCCGCGATTGCTGAGCTTGCTGGTTGCACGTTCAGAACAGGTTC
>DAOWAG010000203.1 GCA_030634715.1 Candidatus Aegiribacteria sp.
GCGCCGCCAGCGTTCACGGCTTTCGGCTTTCCTGTTTTGTTCGCTCCATAAAGGCTGAGGAGGAATGTGTTCAGCACTCCATTCTCAATAATGGTGCTGTTCCTGGCCTCGAATCCATCCAGTGTGATGAAGTATCCGTCAGCTATCTCATCTGATACCGGCTTTGAGTGAAGGGTAAGCTGCGGGTCAGCGATCAGTTCATTCAGAGAATCCTTGTAAATGGAAGTTCCGCATATAAGCGGATAGTCACTCAGAAACATGCTGATATAGGATAAGAACGCATCCATACAATCAGGTGTGATGATAATATCACCTGTGAACTTTCCGGATATCTCCTCTGTTTTGATCTGTTCAGTGGATTGTCTCATGAGGGTGTCGATGGATCCATATTCATGAAGTTCCCTGTCGAGATTTCCCGATGAGAACCCGGAGTAATTGAAGGAGGAGGTTTCGGTGCCTTCCTTTGAAGTAAACATGGGGGAGAAGTTGTAGATACCGTTATAAGACTCAAAGTAGACTCCGTTCGAATTACGGAAGTAGAGTTTTTTTGAAACGAAATCCAGAATTGCCTGTTCGAGTATCAGGAGCGGATAAGTTTTCCGGCTGTATTCAAGGAAAGCGGTAATTCTATCATACATCAGGTTAAGATTCGATTCCTCCGGACCTTTCTGGAATACTCTCGAAGGCTGCAGTTCCGAGATGTCGTTTGCACTGTCAGCCTCAGAGGATTCAGCCAGATCAAGCACTTCCTTTACAGCCCTGTCCATTGATTCTGTATCGGTCTTGTTGATAGCGATTGAACCTCTTTTATCGTCGATTATCCCCATCATGACGAGAGATGTGTCATTCGTTGTTCTCAGAAGACTGATCTCTCCGCTATCCACGTTGAATTCATCCTTGCTGCTATCACGAAGAATGCACTGAGCTTTCTGAATACCAGCTTTCAGCATGACATCAATACAGTAGTTCGTAATGTCTTTTCTGTTGCTCATTACCTGCCTCCAATATTGACTCTGCATTTAATTGACGGACCGCCCAGACCCACCGGAATTGGCTGCTTTTTGCCGCACATTCCAGCGCATGACCATTTCATTTCATCAGATACGGCTGTGACTGTTTTGAGCATATCGAAAGCTACTCCGGAGATAGTTGTGTCCCTTATCGCTCTTCCCAGTTTGCCATTCTTGATCTCGTAACCCTGAACTACACCGAACATGAACTCGCTGGTGGAATCAGCCTCTCCATTACTCGGCTTCATCAGGTAGTATCCGTCCTTAACTGAGGCGATCATGTCTTCAATTTTGCTCTTACCTGGAAGGATTGCCGTATTCCTCATTCTGATAATCGGTTCATCATTGAAACGATAAGCACGTGCGTTTCCTCTCGGTTTGTCATCGAACAGGATTGAAGTTTCCTTATTATGCATGAACCGTTTCAAGACTCCTTCATCGATCAGCACTACATCTTCCGCTTCAGTACCTTCATCGTCGACGAATATCGGTACAGGGCAGAGTTTTCCATAAGCAGAATTCGCGAAGTCGACCATGGTGATCAGAGGGCTTGCGACCTCCTGATTAATGTAATCACCAGCGATCGAACCCCCTCTTACTCCATCAGCTTCAGTTGTATGTCCGATAGCCTCATGAGAAAGAATTCCAGCAAGATCAGCGTCAAGAATGCATTCTTTTACACCTGCATCCGGATAGATCCCATCAGCTTTGCGACGAAGGTGACCGTAATGCTGATCCATCTGCTCAAAAAGTGAATCCGGCGTGGTGAAGACATCCTCGAACTGCCCCAGACCGCCATATACATTGAATAACTCTATCGACTGGCCATCGCGTTCGGTTGACATGGAGATATACATGATCGACCTTGGCGTCATCGAATAGGCTGAAGATCCGTCCGTGGTAAGAAGGGATTTCTCCATATCAAGAAGCTGCAATGCTACCGTTCTTGAACTTATTTCTTTGAATTCCTGCAGTATCCTGGAGTCAATTTCCCTGACAAAATCGATGAGATCCTTCTGAGATTTTCTTGGTTTTACAGTTGAGAAATCTCTTGAACCATTCCCGAGTGTTACAGGTAGTGGTTTCCCACCTCTGTTTTCTCTGCTGCCAAGGAATTTTGCATTTCTTGTAGCAAAGGCAATAACCTTCCTGATATTCTCATCTTTTATCTCAGGATCGGAGGCGAACCCCCATACACCATTACTGTATGTTCTTGCGGATACTCCGCTGGAAGAAGATCTGTTGTTACCCATCACATCGCCATTTACAACTGCAATACCGACGGAACGGTTTTCCTGGACGCGCAGCTCAGTGTATTCAGTGAACAGGTTTGAATAACCGCCAAGTTCCTTCAGAATCATTGGACATCCTTCCTCTGACTGTATTCAATATACGCAGCATTTTTCTGTATGAATGTTCTTCGATATTATCTATGTAATTGAATTATACAAAACATATGCAAATCGCAAGTGATGAAAGATGCGGATTATTCTGTCATACTCTTCTTTTCTGTCCGGACAATAATTATACATCGTGCATCTGAACTCTATTTATTACATATTTGCTCGGGGTGAGTGAACGGTTATCTTCTTTCTTATGGTTCCTGATAGAGTGATGAAACGAGGGTCATGAGCAGAATTCTGCTGGTCAATCCGCAGTCAGCAATCGGTATATACGACAGGAGCAAGATCAAGGTTGCTATTACTGCTGCTCCGTTCGTAACACTGGCCAGTCTGGCTGGAGCGCTTCTGGAAGCAGATCACGAAGTTAGAATTGCTGACTTGATGATCGAAAAGGATCCCGTTCGAGCATATAGAGATACCCTTAGTTCTTTCAGACCTGAATATGTTGGAATTACATTCACGACTCCGCTTTATCGTGAGGCTCGCGAACTGGCTGAAATCGCAAAAGAAATCAATTCAGATGTCGTGACGATGTGCGGAGGTATACATGCGACCTCCATGCCGCGCGAAGTTCTTGAGGAAAGCCAGTTCGACATTGTGACCATCGGTGAGAGTGAAAGGACTGTTGTGGACATTTGCGGGGGGGTGGAGTGGAAGAATATTCCTGGTATAGCTTTCGGAACTGGCATTGATTACACGATGACGACCTGCAGGGAGATGATCGCTGATCTGGATGATCTTCCTTATCCTGCCTGGCATCTTCATAACCTTGAATACTATCACTCTCCGCATATTACCTCACATCGGAATCCGGTTGGCTATATGGAGACAAATCGAGGATGTAATCATTTCTGCACATTCTGCAGTCAGATTGTTTTCGGACATGAAGTACGTTTTAAATCATCTGAACGAGTCGTTGATGAAATGTTCCGGATGCTTGAAGTGGGTTTTAGAGATATTCATATTAAGGA
>DAOWAG010000372.1 GCA_030634715.1 Candidatus Aegiribacteria sp.
ATAGGCGGTCCTGAGCTGATGGATGTGAAAACAGTATTTCAGAATGCTGTTAATCAGGACAATCTAAAAGTGCTGCTTGACCTTGGAAAGGTCACCTGGATGGACAGTTCAGGACTCGGAGTGATTGTCTCCGGTCATACAACTCTCGCCAGAGCAGGTGGATCTCTTAGAATCCTCAATGCCACAAAGAAAATTCATGAACTGTTTATCATTACGAAGCTGATCACAATCTTCGAGACCTATAATGATGAGCAGGAAGCGCTGAACAGCTTCGGAGAATAGCTGTGCGAGAAATAGAGATTCGGCTGCCAAGCGAATTATCCGTTCTGGAACCTCTTCAGGTTTTTGTCGAGAGTATCGGGAAATACGCTGGAGTGGAAGAAGATGAACTATCCTCATTATCCGTTTCGGTTGTCGAACTTGTTAAGAATGCGATGGAACACGGGAACGGCAACGATCCTGAAAAGATTGTCACGGTCACAATTGATACTTTTCAGAGCAGGATTCGTTTCTTTATTGATGATGAGGGCACGTGGGAACCCGACCCCGCTCCCGGATTTGATCCAGGAGAAGGAGTAGAACTTCTTTCAAACAGAGGGCGCGGAGTTCTGATTGCAAGAAACCTGGCAAGATGGGTAGATTTTGGCCTTACGCCCGAGGGAAAAACTAGGGTTAAACTTATCTGGCCTCTAACCTGAGAGCAGCTCGGATACTGTGAACTCCTTTAGACTTGCGGCAGTATTTGAGCAGAGGGAATTTCCTGGCGGAATTCAGGACCTTCTCAGAAGAGACTCAGAGCTGTTAATTCCACCAAGATGGGCTGACACTACTGTTCTGGTTGATCCTGCTGTTCTTCTTCCCGATGCACTGCTACTAATAATTGACGGTCCTCTTTCCGCTCAAATGAGAAGCACTTACTTCAACTGCTACAGACACGGTATTCCAATAGCAGGTATGTGTAACCTGACTGAACCGGAAGATGATCCTGTTGTGCGCAAACTTTCCGATCAGAACCTATGCTGGTCATTCTCCTCTGCGAGTGAGGGAAGGGAACTCCTTCGAAATCAGGTTCAAGATTGGCTTCGTGGTTTGAATCGGGAGTCCTTTCCCTTTCCTGAAGGCAAGGAACTGATTCAATCGTACGGAGATATCGACGTTTCACCTGTAGATCAGGATTCATATGAATCCGCGAGGGAAGTCTTAGCAAAACGCGGCTTCGTATGCCTCAGTGGTTCTCTGGGAGCAGGGAAGACCACCATTGCACGCAGGCTTCTGATAGAAGCAGCTCAGGAGGGGTTGAATCCTGTTGAGTTTATAACTCGTGACCTTTACTTCGCTGAGGTAGTGCAGCTTCTTACCGGACCGGAGGACTGCGCAGTATTCCTGGATCTTGATACACTCAGAAGAATAGTTGACATCTATCCGCTTCGTCTCTGGTCAACAATTCTCTCGCTGATGATCAGAGCAACTGAAACCAGACACAGATTGATTCTTGCCACATCTTCTCCGGAAATAACCGAGGTATTTAACACCTATCACGATTCACATATTAAACTTCCGGAACCTTCGACAAGCAGAAAATGGCGATTGAAACAGGGTCAGGATGCTCTCAAGTGGTTTCGATCTCAGAACTCTCTGAAGAAAGCCGAACTCCTGCTGCTTGCAGCGTTCGACCCTGTTGTTCCCGAGGCGGTTTTCAAGCGGACACTGTTCAAATTCTGGGATCGGCTGATTGTGCAGGAAGACAGAAAATTTCCATCTACGGAAGAGCTTGAATCACTTTACAGGAATTCTCTTGCAGCTCAGGGCATAGCACCTTTCCGAAGGATATCGGGAAGCGGTGAAGGCTATATAGCGATCAGCGATTCGATGAAGATGTGGGC
>DAOWAG010000121.1 GCA_030634715.1 Candidatus Aegiribacteria sp.
CTTTTTCAGGGGTGGAATTCTGGAGGGAATCCAGGGACTGGCTGCTTCAGCAATCTCAGCTTTCTACGTATTCCTGAAATGGGCCATGCTCTTTGAAAAGAGTAACAGCGATAAAAATGGTGTATAGATATGAATGCAAGATATCTGCTTCTTTCCGCAGCGCTTCTGAGTTTCCTGATGTTTGCAGTATGGGCTTTCACGCCAGCTCTTAACTCCTTTTTTGATCCTCAGGAATTCACGACCTTTCTGAACGCATTGAAAGGGGAGACTCCCTTTCTGCAGTATCTCCATGACGGATGGAGTTGGGAGAATGATCAAGGTTCACTAATTGGTTTTTTCAGACCCCTCGCCAGTACTATATACATGATAGAGTATCATGTTTTCGGAAGCACCCCCATTGGATACAAAGTAACAAGCTTCATCGTTCATCTTTTCTGTTCTCTTATACTGGGATATACAGTTGCAGTCATGTGCGGGAGGAAATGGATAGCCCTTGCTGCTGGTTTGATGTTCGCTGTGCATCCTGGCACTGTGAGGGCGGTCGGCTGGATATCGGCGAGACCTGATATGCTAGCAGCGGTATTTTCTCTTCTAGCATTCCGGTACACCTTCCAACTGAGAGAGAGCGGGAGCTTCACCCGTAGCTCCCTGCTGCCAGCCCCTTTCACCGCTCTTGCTCTTTCCAGCAAGGAACTTGGAATCTCAAATCTACTTGCCCTTCCGGTGACATACTTTCTTTGGCCAGGAAGAACCAGAAACAGAAAGAATACTGTGTTCTTCATTACCTCTCTTATCCTCGTGCTGGTGGGGTATCTCCTTGTTCGTCTGTGGCTGTTCAGCAACCTAGGCGGATACAGCACCTATGCTCCTTTGTCGGAGGCGACTCGACGGATTTTAACCGTTATTTCCCAGGTCACGGGGGCTTCCTTTATACCTGTTCTGGTGATTCAACTATTGATTTACCTGGCTGTTGCTTTGCTTATGGTTGTGTTTGCTATCAAAGCAGAATACGGATTTCGCCGACTGACAGTTGCATTGCTTGTTATAAGTATTTACAGCTTTCAATCGGTCATGGTGTTTCCTGATGGTCACTATGTTTATGCTTCAGCTGCCTTTACAACTCTCTTTCTGGCTTCTTTCTTCGGCTCACTGAAATTTTCCAAAGGGATTCAGGGAGGAATCGTGAAAACAGTATTTCTTCTTCTGCTGATATCATTCGGCTTTGTAGCGCACAGAGAATCGCTGATTGTCAGAGATTTGAACCCCATGTCCGAGCGAATATTCAGAGGGTTGGAGGATATAGTGAACCAGTTACCGGATAATGACGAAGCGGTTTGCTTTATTCATGTTTCCGATTCATCTCCGGAGCATGCAGAGATGAAGAATGTCCCTCTTTACATGCAGTTCATTGCTCCGGATCGTTTTAGATTCTCCTACACTCGAGATTCTTCCGTAAATGTTAATTCTCCTGTTATAATCTGGAACGGAAGCGAAGTTACCGTAATCAGATAAGGATTCCGTATCTATGCACAGGACGAAACTGTTATTACGCTTCTAAGGAAGAAAACATCAGGATGGAAAGATTTACTGTCTCTCAAAGTCCTTCTGCAATATTATCCTGAAGAACGTCCAGACATCTCAAATCCTATCTAATATCTTGCCAGAACTGACAATACCAGCGGAAATCCAGCACAGTTAACGCCATGCGCATTCGGGCATTCCCGAGATATAATAAATATTTACCGGAGTATGTACAATTAATTCCACATTTTCGCTAGAGTGTAAGTGTCGCAAGTGACGTCCGACCCCATGCTTTGATTCTGCTATTGCTTTTTCGGTATCAATTCTATGTTGTCAGCATTGAAACAGGACCACTGATCTTCACCGAGAGTCCAATAACTCATCGGAGAGAATGTCCATAAAATGGGATTCAGAGTTTCATAATCCAAGGCTCCGTTTACTATTCCGTTTTCGTTAACCCACACACTTTTCACTTCACAGATAAACAAAGTATGAGCACCCGGGTGGGCTTCATCCAGTTCAACCAAACTTACCGAGTTTACAACTTCACACTCAAATGAAACAATGCTGCCGTCAACCATTGGTGAGTTTTCATTCTCACCGTAGAATACATCGAATACTTCGCTTTTGTCATATTCCCATCCGGACACTATTCCCACGGCGTCAACCAGCGGAATAAGCTCAGTGGTAGGAATACTGATGCTAAAACAATTGTTTCTCATTATGGCTTCATGAGTCATATGCTTTTTCTGGATGGAAACTCCAAAGAGATACGGATCAATTTCCAGACGTGTAAACCAGGCAGCTGTCATAAAGTTGACTTGATCATCGATTTTAGTGCCAATAAGCGCGACAGGAAGTGGTGGGTCGAAAAATATAGATTCTACCTGGTTCATTTGGATTTCTGCAGTCAGTTCTGTTGCAACTGCATTGGAAACAATACAAACTAACACCAATATGAATGGAATTGCTTTTTTCATTTTTCTCTCCTTTTAGGTTTGAACAGGTTTTTCGAATCTGAGCCATGGATTATTCGTAAATCTTCACGATCGCCAACTGGTAGAAATCTTATTGTCCTAATGAGTATCAGCGACCGATAACTGATACTGATCCGGGCAAGCCTTCCTATTCAGCGACTGCTGCTGGATTACCCGGAACAAAAAGCTTCATTGAGAATGGATTTCCTGAAGATAGACCGAAGTGAAGGTATCCACTGTTCTGACTGGTTGTTCCGCTTCCTCCCTCAACCTGTCTGAGGTAAATAATCCCGTCCTGCTCCAGTTCAACAGTACATCCAATACCTGATGGATTCACACTCTCAGGTGGAACAACCTTGACGATCGCGCCGTAGCCGCCTTCCGTGATATTTCTAAGGAGTACAGGTCCATCTCCGGAGCCGACTATAAGATCGAGTTTTCCGTCCAGGTCGAAATCCGCTGCTGCCGCGCCCCAGCCGTTGAATACTCTGGCACCTGCAAGCCATGTTACGTCTCTGAAGGTTCCGTCACCCTGATTCCGATATAGAAAACTCCGTCTGTCTGAGTATATTGAAGTTATGAAGAGATCAAGCCATCCATCGTTGTTGAAATCACCCCATACAGGATTTGAATGGGTTTCCTCGAATTTGATCCCCGCAATTCCTCTTACGTCAGTGAAGAGATCATCTTCGTTGACAAGCAGCTCACTCATATCAGAAAAAACTATATACCTTGGATGAGCAAGGTTGGCCGAGAAAAGATCCCAGTCTCCATCACGATCAAAATCTCCCCACGCACTGCCGATAGTATGTCCCCACCAGCCATCAACATCCGTTCCCGCTACTCCTCTTATCAGTGCTGAGCTCATCGCACCTTCAGACGTATTCTCCCAGAGGAAGTTCTCCTGCAGACGATAGTTAGAGACGAAAATATCCATGTTCCCATCTCTGTCAAAGTCACATGGGCTTACTCCTCTTCCGCAAAGAGGTTCATCAAGAAAAGGATTCATCCCGAGGCTATCGATCATCTGCATAAAGCCATCAGGATTGCCCAGGTAGAAAGCGTCATTTGTTCCTGAACCCATATTACCTGTCTGTTCGTAGCTGGCCAGGTAGAGATCAAGCCATCCGTCCGCATTCCAGTCAAGAAGCGCCACTCCCTCGACTCTGGAATCGGTTGCGATTACACCGACCTCTTCAGTCCAGTCCTCTAGAATACCGTCGAGGTTGATAAATACCTGAACCGGATTACCCGAAGTGACCAGATCAGGGAATCCATCTCGATTGATGTCTCCCCAGACTCCGCCGCTGCCCATGCATGAATCAAGGCCGGCTTCGGAGGTTACATCTATAAAGGAATTTCCCTCGATGTTCCGGTAAAGTGAACGTCCAATATAAATATCCGGATAACCGTCCAGATTCCAGTCGCACCAGGACACTCTTGAACCGTTAACAAGGCTGTCAGGTCCGAGAAGGTAGGTCACATCTTCGAAGATCGGACCGTTGTATCCGGTATGCTCCCTTCCCCACCTTTCGGGTGTAGTGCCGGATGGCAGAAGACTGTCCAGTTCCAGCACAGCTTCACCACTCCAGCGGTTCCGGACCTCTCCGAGAACAACTGCGTTAAGGAAATGATTCATTGCCTGAAGAGTATCATTGCATTGCAGATTCAGTATTCCCGCTAGCCAGTGCAGGGAGGCCTTCGTATGAAAATCATCTACGGGATAGATTGTGGATGACAGGAGAATCTCCAGTTCCTGAAGAGCTTCCTGCTTATAGCCCAGCCCAGCCCTGGCGAAATACTTTCTAAAATTCAATCCTGTCTCAAGCGCTGTGGATGTTAGAAACCATTCTTCCTGAGGCATCCCCACAGGAGTCCAGTCATTATTCATCAGCTCTAATCCATTTTCTGCGAAAACCAGCGCTGCTGACCAGGATGAATCACGATCAATGTACATTTCCGCACCGCTCAGACAGACCTGTGGATCTTCAGGACAGGACTCGAGCCACATTTCGAGGATATTCGACCAGCTGCTTGAATCCGCTGTTTCGATCACAGCGCTCAGCGTGTACTGCCAGGCTCTGGAGCGCCAGAGATCCGACTTATTACCCCATTCATTCAGGAAATCCTGAAGAACCTGGATTCTGGCTGAATCATCGTACCAGACAGGATAAAGGTTATCATAGAATTCCCATCCTATCATATCTGAGGCTTCCATGGATTCAGGGAAGCTATCGATCAGGACTTGAATAAGGCTGTCCGCCAGAATACTGTCTTCAAGTACGGCTGCAGACCCGATCAAAGAAAGAAGATGCTGCGGCTCCCATTCAAGTCTACCTCTCCATTCCGACAGTTCATCTCTGAGATACCCTGACGATATTGAATGAAAGTGCTCAGTTGAACCGGAAAC
>DAOWAG010000068.1 GCA_030634715.1 Candidatus Aegiribacteria sp.
TAACTATGATTATGTGGATTCTACATTTGCTCGTATTTCATTAATCCCAAAACTATATATCTTCACTTGAAGATGAATCAAGGATAGTAATCATACCATGGATAACTTAACACGTCTACATAACACCCTAATAAACCTGGATTAGTGGAAGCTACATTATCCTGGATTTCAATATTCCTATTGCAGTTGCGAGGTTTAACAAATGTCATTTGAAGGTAATCGATGTGTTACAGATACTGTGGATTCAGGATGGAATTGTATGGGTTTTGCAGAGCCAGGATTCTCTGTCAGTACTGACCCATCTTGTTGAGTCTTTTCGCCTTTTTCTCGAACAGTCTGAAAACAAACAGCCCGACTGAGAGATAGAACAGGCTGTTTCCAATGACAAACAGATACCACCAGAACGGAAAAGATGAACCATGTACAATATGGGAGTTGATCGTATGCGCACCTGCTATGACCGGCAGGAGTGAGAACCCTGTAAGGGGATAGACTGGAAGCAGCATCAGACCGATCAGTCCGAATGCGAGTATCCCGTTAACCGCGCCAACTCTTTTATGGATCAGACCCACACCGCCAAGCATGAAACCAATGCCGTTAAGAGAAAGCACTGAAACAAAAAGAACCAGATAGAAGTAAGGAAGGTTGACTGAAAGCACTCTTCCGGTGGTCAGCATCGTAAGGTACAGCATCAGTGTGAGTATCACAAAATTGAACAGAGTGCTGGTCATCGATTTGAAGAAGAAGATAATATCGGCTCCGTAAGGGGAGAGGTATATCTGTTCAAGAGTACCCCTCTGCGATTCGGAGAGAACCACGCTCCCGGTTCCCTGAAGTGAGAACATCGCACTCATCCAAAGAACGTACCCGATAACCATGGAATCCAGTGAGGATTGTGCGACCCCTGCCCCGGCGATGGATCTAACACCCCAGAACATGCCTAGAAATATAACGTACATCACTACGACCATGGCGCCGGTATTGAACAGATACCTTTTCAGTTCCCATCCCAGCATCCGTACTTCCACAACGAATACGTTCAGAATGCTCATACTACTCCGGTTCATCATTAATCACATTCAGGAAAATATCCTCCAGATCGCTTTCGACAGTACTGAAATCGGTTATTTCCGTACTGGATGATTTAAGTATTTCCAGGAGATCGTATATCAGCATCGCGTTCTTCAGCAAAACCATCAATCTGCAGCCGCTATCTGTCTTTTCCACGGTAAGTTCGCCAAGCTCTTCAATTCTGCTAATACTATCCTGGTTCAGGATATTCGCAATCTCAAAATTGAAGACTTTTCTTGAGAATTTCATTTTCAGGCTCTGAAGAGTCTCATGGGACAATATTCTGCCCTCCTTGATAATAAGCACTCTATCACAGACTGATTCAATGAAATCCATATCGTGAGATGTTACAAGAATTGATTTACCTGACTTCTGCGTTACTTCCCTGAGCCAGTTTCTCATTGTTCTTGAAATCTCAACATCCAGTCCAAGTGTGGGTTCATCCAGAAGAAGTATGTCAGGGTCATGAATGAAAGCACATGCAAGAGCGACCTTCTGCTTCATCCCCTTGGAGAATTCCCTTAGTTCCTTTTTCCTGATTTCATCGAGACCGAGTTCTTCAAGGAGTGAATTCATTCGCTCTTTAATGTCGGAATGAGAAAGACCTCTCAGGCCGGCAAAATACCTCAGGTTTTCTTCGGGGGAGAGATGCCAGTAGACATTTCTGGCTCCTTCAAGGACTGCTCCGGTATTCCTGAGGATTCTTTTATTGTCTTTCCTCACATCCATGCCCGAAACATGAATATCCCCGCTGTCGAAGAGTATTAAACCCAGAATTGACTTGAGTGTAGTGGTTTTTCCCGACCCGTTCGGTCCGAGTATTCCAAGAATTTCGCCCTCGTAAGCACTGAAGGATATATCATCTACTGCCACGACATCCTTGTATGATTTCCTAAGATTGCTGACTGATATGATTGAATTATTCATGGTTGCAGTTCAGGTTACACTGCTTTGTGGAGAATGAATGGGCGTGAGAATCGACGGTGATTCATCATCTCTGCACACGGGTAGATCAAAACCGAATGTGCTCCCGGATTCAGGTTCGCTTTTAAGAAATACTTTACCCCGATGCATTTCTACTATGCGTTTTACTATAGAGAGACCCAGACCAATACCAGGTACTTTCTTTCCAGAGACGTCGATGTCCTTTATTCTAACGAATTCCTTAAACAGTTTCTTCTGATTCTCTCTGGAGATGCCGATTCCGTTATCTTCCACTTCCACTCTTACAGTGTTACCATCCCTCAGAAAGCTTCGAACGACGATTTTGCCACTGTCAGGGGTGTATTTGATGGCGTTTGTAACAAGATTGGCTACAACCTCGGTGAGAAGTCTATCAATACCGCCAACGAATGGCAGATCCTTCTGAAGGTCAGTGGAAAGTATGTGTTTTTTATCAACCGCAAGATCCTGATTTGATTTAACTACCTGCTGAATAGTTTTATTCAGATTAATCTTCTTCGCGTGTTTCCTTACCTGAGATGTGTCTTCAAGCGCAGCAAAAAACTGGAAATCGCGAAGGAATGAATCAGCTTCATCCAGCCTTGAATGCATTCTATTCATAAGATGTTTCTGCTTGGTGGTGATTGATGGTCCGATGAGAGTCTCAAGGCTGTGAAGTAGCATTGTTGTTGCGGAAACAGGTGATTTCATATCATGAATAGCGATATGAAGAAAAGCCCGCCTGAGTTTGGAGAATTCCCTGAGCGAAGCATTGGTTTTCCTTATTCTATCTTCTCTTTCCCTGAGGGCTCTGTATGTTTTCATTAATTCGCTGCTCAGTTCACCAACTACTGTTGCTACAGCCAGGAAGGCTCCGACTCGAACTAAATCGGCCCAGAGAGGGCTGGTAAAGTCGGAGAAGAATCTGAAAACGAGTACATCCAATCCAAGAAATGCGGCTACATATATTGATTTTCGACCCCACCAGAAACTGGCGAAAATGATGGGAACGTAAGCCATATGCGAATAACCAATGTTCTTATGGAGTTCCAGATTGAAATATGCGCTCAAGATTATGAAACCAGCCACAAGAGTGCATATGATAACAAATCTGTTTCTGGAGCTTGGTATCTTTTCCTGGATTATCCTCGGATTTGATTTACTGTCAGATTTCTGATTCATCCTGCTCTCTCTTTGTTCATAATTTGCGTGTCAGCAAGCGTAATATATCGCATATGCTGAATATTTTCGTGAACACAGAAGTAAAAAGATAGTCTGAAAAGGGTGAATGTCCAGTCAGTGTATCCTCCAGAGAGCTACCGAATCTTCACCGCATATCACGTTTGATCTGCTTCCGAAACCGACAAGGAATTCAATGGATTCCCCGGCTTCAGAGACAAGGCTGGAATACTGCTTCGGAAAAGCGAGCAGGTAATCAGCATTTCGCTCAATCCAGCTCCAACCCTCAATATCATTTCCTGGAAGTCTTTCAGATGTGACAAGACCATCCAGATCCAGAATGTTCATATTGGTAATCCATTTAACCGCGCCAATATCCGCGGAGGCAACAGTTTCCGTATCTGTTGCGCAGGCAGCAAGGTAATAAGCTGGATCCACGTCAATAGCGCCCACATCACACGAAGCTTCTGCCCGTCGTCCTCCGAAAATCACTAATCCTGGAAGCATCGACATGGCGAGAAGAACGATGTTCAGTTTTTTTCTTTTCAATCCACTCAACCAGTGTCCTACGACGAGGACTGTTGCTGTCAGGGCCGGAACATAGTACCTCATTTGAAAGAAACTGTTTGGCTGAAGAAGAAGGGAAGTTGAGAGGAGCAGGATCGGAATTGTGCCCAATGCAATACTCCTTCTTCTGAGTTCAGCAGGAGCTTTCTTGAATAATTCCATTAATGAAGCAACTGCTGCGAAGATAAGAAGTGGAGAAACAAGAAGAATGTTCTTCAGTAACCCGGGTAGACCGGTTGCTGCCGATGAAAACCAGTTAACAGTCTGTTTCGCGTAGAAAGTAGAAGGAAGTAACAGACCGGCAGCGTGAATGTTCCAGATTACCCAGAGAATACCGGCTGCAAATAGAGGTATCAGGAGAATAATAATGTTTCGAACATCTCTTCTGGGCATGGCGAAAACCAATGGCACAGCGAGAATGGCAAGTTCAGGTCTGCATAGAAAAGCCCCTGCCAGAATAAACGGTCTGAATCCATGCAGAGTATCATCCCTGACACTTTTCCATATTACGATTACAAAAAGAGAAGCAAGCGCTGTTTCCATGCCGCTTGATGCATGGAAAAAGAATGGTCCGGTCAGGAGAAGAAGAAATCCTGCCAGTGGACCAGCAGCGAGCAGTGCCAGTGCAGCCGCGATAAGGGAGAGCACCATAAGAATCACCGGAGCTGCTTCAGAGCTGCATAGCGAAGCCATAGCAGAAGGCAGAAGCCATACAGGGCTTGTAAAACCCGAGGATATCTCAGACTGGTTGAAGCAGAGCGGATTTCCAGAGAATAGACTCTTTCCAAACACAAGATGTATGTATGTATCGTCCATAGGCGGTATGAGTGGTCTGCACTCCCACAGAGTAAGCACCAGCAATGTACAGACTATTAATATCATCGGAAGGAGCATCCTGTATATGCTCTTTTTCCGTAGCGTATTATGAGTTTTTTTCATGTGGGTTTTATCGTTTCCCTGGCATGCTGCGTCAAGAGTACAATAAGCGTAAAAAACGGTGGACACAGACGGACTCTCGTGTTAGAGTTCACATGCTGTTAATACTACGAAAAATAACTTGTGGGAGAACATTTTCTTTGAGAGTAATCGGGGTTGGAATAGATATTGTCGATCTTGATGTTTTCAGGGCACGACTTGATGATGGCCTGATCGAGGAACTGTTTTTACCTGAGGAAGTAAAGTACTGTTCAGGCAGAGCTCGACCATGGGAAAGCTATGCCGCCAGATTCGCCGCAAAGGAAGCCACATTCAAGGCACTCAGTGCCGGACTCTCACAAGGACTTCGCTGGAAGCATGTAGAGATTCTGAAGGATGAATCCGGTGCGGTTGCCGTTCAATTAACAGGTTTAGCGCTTAAGCAGGCACAAGAAAAGAAAGTAAAGGAGATACACCTTTCCGTCAGTCATACGAAGTTGAATGCAATGGCTATTGTAGTGATGGAAGGCTGATAAATCCTGTACAACACATTTAAGAATGGTTGGAAGGAGCGAACTTTGAGCAACATTGAATCATACGAGAAAGCAATGAAGGACTTTACCTGGGATATAGCCAGGAATGTCCTGAATTGGAAGGACGATGAACTCCTTAATATCGGGGCCATGTGTTCCGACAGGATTTGCGCCAGGGGGGACGCTGATAAGACAGCTCTCATCTGGGAGGGATTTGGTAACAGAACTGCAAAATACACATTTGATGACCTTAGAGTCTACTCAAACGGCTTTGCACAGTTGCTGAAAGAACAGGGGATCGAGCCTGGGGACAGAGTCTGTATCTTTATGGATAAGAACCCCAGTCTTTACTTTTCATTCCTTGGCATTCTCAAACTTGGAGCTATTGCTCAACCGCTTTTTTCCGCGTTTGGTGATGAATCTCTGGAGGTCAGACTGGCCAGCGCCAACACAAAAGCCATTCTTACAACTAAAAAACATGTAAGAAAAGTCAGGAAGATAAAAGACAGACTTCCTGATCTGAAGAACATCATTGTTGTTGAAGGTGATCCGGCCAAGCTGAAGGACGGCGAAGTCTTCTTTGATGTGGAGAACGCGCCTAGAATTGAAGAGTTTGACGTTTATAAATCAGATTCGGAAACACCGTCCGTTCTTCATTATACGTCAGGTACAACAGGGCAGCCCAAGGGTGCTCTTCATGTTCACAGCTCTGTCTGGGGGCAGGCTCTCACCACAAACTGGGTTCTTGATCTTAAAGATGATGATATTTACTGGTGCACGGCAGATCCTGGTTGGGTGACCGGTACAAGTTACGGCATCATCGGCCCGTGGTCTCTGGGAGTCACACAGTGTGTTCTTGATTCAGGATTTACTTCTTCTAGATGGTATCAGTTCATTCAGGATAATAGAATTACTGTCTGGTACTCGGCACCAACTGCTATCAGAGCGCTTATGAAAGATGGCAGTGAACTTGTCAGTGAATATGATCTCTCTTCATTAAGACATCTTGCCTCAGTTGGAGAACCACTTAACGCTGAAGCTGTCATCTGGAGCGGTGAAGTATTCAATGGCCTGCAGTTCCATGATACATTCTGGCAGACTGAAACCGGCTCCATGATGATTACGAACTTTCCTGGTATGGAGATACGCCCCGGATCCATGGGAATGCCTTTTCCAGGGATATCTGCTGCTGTACTTGATCTGGATTCTCACGAACCGCTTGCAGAACCAGGAAAAGTCGGTCTGATTGCATTCCGTCCTGGATGGCCGTCCATGTTCCGAAGATACTGGAAACAGCCCGATGTTTACAGGAGCAAGTTCGTTGGAGCCGCAGAAGACGCAATGCCTGATGAACTAAGAACGAATTCCGATCTCTGGTATGTTTCCGGTGACAGAGCGAGCATTGATAAAGATGGCTACTACTGGTTTGTGGGACGGGATGACGATGTGATCAACACAGGCGGTCATCTGGTTGGACCTTTTGAGATAGAATCAGCTCTGGTGGAACATGATGCTATTGCTGAAGCGGCTGCAATTGGCAAGCCTGATGAAGTTAATATGGA
>DAOWAG010000129.1 GCA_030634715.1 Candidatus Aegiribacteria sp.
ACATGGACGAATATCTGGCACATATCAACGATAAGCGATGTCCGGCTGGAAGCTGCCTGCCTCTGGTTGAATTCAGTATCGATGCTGTTAAGTGTGTCGGATGCACCCTCTGCGCAAAGAGCTGCCCGGTTGACGCCATCTCCGGAAAAGTCAAAGAACCACACATCATAGATCAGGAAATCTGCGTGAAATGCGGCAAGTGTATCACAAGCTGTAATTTCAGCGCAGTACTTACAAGGTAGGAGCGGCTAATGGAAAAAATAAGACTGAAGATCAACGGTCAGGAAATAGAGGCCGCTCCCGGGAAAACAATTCTCGAAGTGGTTCAGGAGCAGGAACTCGATGATATCCCAACCCTCTGTCACTCGCCTGAACTGGAACCTTACGGTTCCTGTTTTGTCTGCGTCGTTGAGGTAAAAGGAAGGGCGAATCTTGTTCCCTCCTGCGCAACCAGAGTAGTTCCGGATATGGAAATCCTTTCGCGAAGTGCCAGAGTACTGGCTTCAAGAAAAACTGCTCTCGAACTCCTGCTGTCCAACCATTACGCTGACTGCATTTCCCCGTGTATGGATGGTTGCCCCGCAGGCGTAGATGCGCAGGGATATATTGCGCTTTCGGCGATGGGTCAGTACAGAAAAGCCGTCGACCTCATTCGCGAAAAGAATCCGTTCCCGGCAGCCTGCGGAAGAGTATGCGTCCGCAAGTGCGAGGATGTCTGCAGAAGAATGGATGTGGATGCGTCCGTTGCGATAAACAATATCAAGAGATTTGTTACGGATTCCCCCGATGCTTACGCTACTGAACCGGAATGTGCCCCCTCAACCGGAAAAACAGCAGGTATCATTGGCGCAGGACCAGCAGGTCTTACCGCCGCGTGGTTCCTCGGAAAAAGCGGGATCAAATGCGAGATTTACGAAGCCATGGATCGAACTGGAGGAATGCTGCGATACGGTATTCCGGAGTACCGACTTCCGGACGATGTCCTCGACAGAGAGGTGGAATACATCTGCAGGACAGGTGCTGAGATTCACTGCGGCATTCGTGTGGGGAAAGACATCACACTGGATGAGATCAGAGAAAAGCATGACGCTGTTTTCATCGGAGCAGGCGCATGGACAGGTAAGGCAATGCGAGTTGAGGGTGAGTTTGACACAGAAGGCGTCGTAACCGGCGCGGACTTCCTGGTTGAGAAGGCTGATGATCCTCAGCTGCTGAAGGGTACTGTGGTTGTTGTCGGTGGTGGAAACACCGCTATGGATGCGGCGAGAACCGCGTGGAGACTGAATGCGGACAAGGTCATTGTTCTTTACCGGCGGACCAAAGCGGAGATGCCGGCTGATGAAATGGAAATAGTGGACTGTCTTGAAGAAGGTGTCGAGATTATGGAACTGGCCGCGCCGATCGGCATCGTCAGGAAGGATGGCAGACTCAGCGCGCTTCGCTGCCAGCGCATGAAGCTTGGTGAGCCTGATGATTCCGGAAGAAGAAGACCTGTTCCGCTGGAGGGTTCGGAATTCGATCTTCCCTGTGATCTGGCCATTTCAGCTATAGGGCAGAATACGGTTCTTGACGGGCTTGTGAAAACCAGAGATGGCGATGTGAACCTCACAAGATGGAATACATACATCGCGGATCTCAGCACAATGGCAACAAACATCGAGGGAGTTTTTGCCGGTGGTGACGCTGCGGATGATGGCCCTACTGTTGTTATCGATGCTATCAGAGACGGTCAGAGAGCTGCCAGGGCAATAACAGCCTGGCTTGCAGGCAGGAAACCGAAACCATACGCGTTCGTGGTTGAAAAGGAATTCTGGTCAAAACCGGGGAAAGCTGAACTTGGCGATGTCAAGGAATCACCAAGACATGAGGTCCACCTCATTGATGTTGAATCTCGCAGAAACAGTTTTACAGAGGTTTCGAATGGTTTTGAACCTGAGGATAACGAACATGAATGCTCCCGATGTCTGTCCTGCGGCTGTGTCAGGTTCGACGACTGTGATCTCCGGTTGTACGCCGAAGAGTACGGCGTTGATATGGAGATCTTCAAGGGTCATGCCCGTAAGCATAAGGTTGATGACAGACACCCTTATTTATCCTACGATCCGAATAAATGCGTACTCTGCGCAAGATGTATTCGAACCTGCGCGAAGGTTCTACCAATTTCCGCCATCGGGCTTGTAGGAAGAGGTTTCAAGACGGAGATGCGTCCCGCCATGAACGATCCTCTTGTTGAAACGAGCTGCATAAGCTGCGGAAACTGCGTTGATGCCTGTCCCACCGGAGCTCTAACGGTAAAATACCCATTTAAAGGAAGAGCATGCCTTGAAACGACTGATATATCAACACATTGTGGCTTCTGCTCTGTAGGATGCAAGATAACTGTAAGAAAGTTCGGTGATGGACGGTACTTCACAACCTCAAGCGGAGTCCCTGGCGACTATCTCTGCAGGTATGGAAGATTCGGTCAGGAACTGTTCATTAAGCAGGATAGAATAGCGCAGCCGGTTGTAAGAAGCGGCAACTCCTATAGTACTGTTGCTTTTGACGATGCCAATGGGAGAATAGTCGAGTTCCTGAAGGATGCAGCTGAGAAATACGGACCTGCGAGTGTAGCTGTATTCGTATCACCGGAACTGACGAACGAGGAATTGTACATTGCCGGCAGAATCGCGAGAGAAGGTATAGGGACAAACAATATTGGTTCTCTTGCTATTATTTCAGGTGGATTCCGTTCCGGTGTTCTGGATAAAGTTCTGGGCTTTACAGCCTCTACAGCTGACAGAAAATGTCTCAGGGAAGCCGATCTGATTATCTGCAACAATACATCCATGGAGGAAGATCATCTTATCCTGGCAATCGAGGTGATACAGTCTGTAAAAGATGGAGCCAGACTCATAGTGTCAAAATCGATGCTTGATGCGACTGATCAGCATCTTGCCAGTCTTGCGGTAGACCCCATGAGAGGAAGGGCATCCATTTTCTGGAATGCTGTCATGCAGGTTCTGCTCGATAGCGGAGATATTGCTGGCAGTTCATCCTTCCTTGAGAACAGAAATGTATCCATAGAAATGGCTGCTGCCAGATCAGGTGTTGCAGAAGAGAGTATTCTTGATGCTGCAGAACTGTTGAGAAACTCCGGAAATATTGTCTTCATCCACAGTCCTGACCGTCCTCAGGATGCTTCTCCAGATGATATAACAATATTTGCTGATCTTGCAATTATGCTCACATCCGCAGGAAAGAAGACGGACATTCTTCTTCCGAGGTTGATCGCGAACAGTGCGGGTCTTGAAGTCATGGGCGCTGATCCTGCATTCCTTCCCGGAAAAGCTCCAGCTGGAGAACAACCCGGTGCTGCGACAAGTCAGGAATTGAGGAAAATCCTTGAAAACGGAGGTATCCGAGCTGCGCTCGTTATTGGAGAGAATCCGCTTGAGTACAACAGGACAGGCTCCTGGTTCCAGAATGTGGAATTTCTGGCGGCTGTTGACTGGACGAATACTGAAACAACAAGGTTTGCCGATGTTGTTCTACCAGGAAGCACCTTCCTTGAATCCGCTGGAACAATGTGTAATTTCGAAGGTGGGCTTACAGCCTTCACCAGGGCTGCTTCTCCGCCTTCCGGTATGACAGCAACTGAAACACTCTCCTGTCTTGCAAAGGCATTCGGGGTTGATATCGCGGATGATCTATTCGCTGAAATCGACCACGTAGTGAGGAAGAATCTTGGTGACCTTGCCAGATTCTACTGGAATACAGGTGAGAAGCGGAACTGGGACGGAGAAGGAGAACTTGTATCGGTTGTAGCAGATGCAAAAGCAACATCGATCCTGCCTCCGATGACTCACAGCCAGGAATACAGGAAAGAGATCCTGGAAGTGGGAACGGAGCGTTTCCGTGTTCAATAAACGCTTGTCCTTACGCGGTCCTTCTCATCAAAATGGATCCCTTCCATCGAAAGCAGTCTTCTTTTCATATCAGTACCACCCTGGTAACCGCCTAGGGTTCTGTCAGACCGAATAGCTCTGTGACAGGGAATGATTATCGGAAAGGGATTTCTGGCCAGAGCATTTCCCACCGCACGACTGGCGCCAGGATTGCCAATCTGCTCCGCAATGCGCTGATATGTACTGACATGTCCTCGAGGGATTGCATGTTCTGTAATAAGGACTTTCTGCTGGAATCCTGAACAGAGATCCATGCGAACCAATGAAAGTGAGAAACTGATATCCGTTCCACTCAGGAATGCTTCGATATCTCCGGCAACTGAATCAATCATGCGGCATGTACCGGAGCTGCAATCACGGAAGAAATCTGAAACGTAGGTTTCGGCAGTCACTCCCTGCCTTGAGAGGAGTATTCTGAAGATTTTAGGCTCATCATGGAACATGGACCAGAGCACGGCAGCTGACCCGAAAATGGGTGAGTGAGTATACAGAAAATATCTTCCAGAATCATCATTTCTCATTATAATCGATTCGATAGCCTCTAAATGCCTCTAATTTAAATTCTCTTCTTCTTCAGCGCGTTTCCTGGCCATCCGTTGATGGATTTCCGGATAGTGTATCTGCATGCATTCAGGACATATTGAATGAGTGACCATTGCTTCAGTATGTGTAGAGATGTAGTCCTCCAGCTGATGCCAGTAGTTCTTA
>DAOWAG010000344.1 GCA_030634715.1 Candidatus Aegiribacteria sp.
AGCAATTCCCTGGCTTTTGTGGTAAGAATACCGTCAGATCGAAACAAGTATCTGAATACTGTATCCAGACTATCAAGTCTCTCAGCGCTGAAACCTTTTCTTCGAAGTCCGATTCGATTAAGGGCAGATACCCTTAAAGGGTACCCTCCCGCAAGTACGAATGGAGGAACATCTTTGCTCACTCTGTATCCTCCACCGATCATCGCGTGCTCACCAATTCTGACAAACTGGTGGATAGGAACAACACCTCCGATGGTGGCATCATTACCAATCTGTACATGGCCAGCCATGTTGACAGCGTTCGCAAGAATTACTCTGTCTCCGATTTTACAATCATGAGCTATATGTACGTATGCCATTATCAAACAATCAGATCCAACAACTGTCCGACCGGAATCAACTGTTCCTCTGTTGATATTCGCAAACTCGCGAATGACAGTCCGTGAACCGATAATCACTTCAGTTCTCTCGTTATTGTACTTCAGGTCCTGGGGATCAGTCCCAATAACCGCCGAAGGACCTATTTTGACGGAATCTCCAATAACAGCAGGACCCATAAGGCATGCATGCGCAGAAACTCGCACATTGCTTCCTAATTCAACATCCGGTCCGATTATGGCATATGGACCGATGAATGCATCGGACGGAACATCTGATTCGATGACAGCTGTAGGGTGTATCATTTCTTCTTAACCAGCATTGCCATCAGAACTGCTTCCGCTACAATCTTTCCGTCAACCTTGGCAATACCTTTCATCCTGCACATCGGACCTCTGCGCTGTATCATTTCCAGTTCGAAAACGATCTGATCACCGGGTTTTATCGGATTTCTGAATCGTACTTTATCAAGCCCGGTGAGGTAAACGAGCCAGTTATCCGGGTTGTCAACCGAATTAAAGAGCATCAATCCGCCAACCTGTCCCATGGCTTCAATCACAAGCACTCCGGGCATGATGGCGGCTCTGGGAAAATGCCCCTGAAAGAACGGTTCGTTAATGGAAACGTTCTTAATCCCAACGATTCGTTTATCCGGTTCGACTTTAATAATCCTGTCAACCAGAAGGAAGGGGTATCTGTGAGGAAGAAGCGCCATGATATCTTCAATATCCCATGGCTTATCGGTGAGATGAGCGCTGTCCACCATTCTTTTGTGGGTCTCGGCTATTTTTTTAATGAATTGAACGTTCGAAGCATGACCGGATTTTGCTGAAATAACATGTCCCTGCAGCCTGGCGCCAAGGAGAGATAGATCACCGATAAGATCAAGTATCTTGTGACGGACAAATTCATCCGGAAATCTGAGCGGTTCTTCATTCAGAATACCGTCATCACCAATAACTATAGCATTCTTCAGCGTTCCACCCTTTATCAGATTCTTTTCCTGAAGGTGTTTGACGTCTTCATATAGGCAGAATGGTCTTGATGGAGCAATTTCGTTCTTGAAGGATTCTGAAGTCACATCAAGCGAGAGATACTGAGTATTCAGAATAGGATGGTCATAATCGATAGTAAAACTGATTTTAAGACCGTCATATGGAACAACTGTAAGATTTGCTCCGAAAACATCAATACTGACGGGTTTTTCTATCTTTATCAGTTTGCGGGGTTTGCCCGTAAGCTCCTTAATGCCGGCCTTTTCCAGAACTTCGATGTAACTTCTTACTGAACCGTCAACAGGTTCGGGGGGTTCATCCGAATCCAGTTCAAGATATGCGTTATCTATTCCCATGCCGTACAGGACCGAAAGAACATGCTCAACCGTATGGACTTCATAATAATCCTGTCCGAGAGTGGTTCTTCTGGATTGTTCTTCCACCTGTCTGACATTCTCGGGGCAGACTTCTATGCACGGTCTGCTTTTAACATCCGTTCTTACAAACACAATTCCTGTATCAGCGGGAGCCGGTTTGAATGTTATTGAGGTCTCCTTGCCGAGATGGAGACCAATTCCTTTGTAAATTGCTGGTTTCAATAGAGTAGTCTGGAAATGGCTCATCTATTATCCTCTTCCGTACTGTTAAAGTTCCGCATAAATTCAATAACTTTCTTCCTGAAATCAGGAAGATCAGCAAGAGCAGCACTCATACGCAACGC
>DAOWAG010000236.1 GCA_030634715.1 Candidatus Aegiribacteria sp.
GATGTCGGAGGTGTTTCATTCGCGATCAGAAGACTATCCATCGGGCGCTTCGATATAAAGAGAGCGTCCCGTGAACCTGATAACCCGGAGTCATTGCTTGAGATGACTGCTCTTCTCGATGCATACGAGAGTGTAACTCTGAGCGATTCAGATAAGCGGCTTGTATCGCACGGAGCAAAGATTGACAGTACCCTTACAGGCACAGTGGTTCTACTTGATGAACAGGGCAGACTGGTGGCAATGTCAGACGGGGATGGCTCTTCATTGAGACCATTCTGCGTATTTATCGCGGATTGAGGAAATGAATACACTTGCGATCGGCAGTTTTGATGGCATACATACTGGTCATGCGGCCGTAATAAGAGCAGCGCTTCTGAATGATATTAACGCTGGAATTGTCTGTTTTGAACCAGTTCCCAGACAGTATTTCGGAAAAGGAACATGGTCAAGACGTCTTACGACTTCCTATGAGAGAGCAAGGATACTGCGCCAATTTGGAATAAAGACGATTATTCTGTTTCCATTTGATGAGACTACGGTAAATATGGAGCCTGAGGTCTTTCTTGAGAATCTTCATAAAAAAGAGCGATTTTCACGACTTGTTGTCGGTTACGATTTCCACTTTGGCAGAGAGCGGAAAGGTACAGAGCGTTTTCTAAAGCAATGGTGTACTTCAAGAAGAATTGATACTATTATTGTACCTCCGCTGAAGACCGGTGAGGTGCCGGTTAAAAGCGAAAGAATTAGAAATCTTCTCGAAAACGGTGATGTCCGTCAGGCTGAATTGCTGCTTGGCAGAAAATATTCAGTTACCGGAGCTGTATCGAGAGGTAAAGGAGTGGGACGCAGATTAGGCTTTCCCACTGTGAATATCAGGGTTCCGTTCTGTAAATTGCTTCCCGAACCCGGAAGTTATGCCGGATTCGTAACCCTTGATGAAAGTGACAGGCGAATGCCTGCAGCTGTATTTGTTCCAGGAAACGCCACCGGTCCGGTTGAAGCACATCTGATCGATCGGATAGAGAATGTGTATGGCTGCGGCATGACCGTCAGCTTCTGTTCAAGGCTGAGGGATATAGCATCACCTGGTTCAATGGGTGAGTTATCGGGACTTATAGCAGAGGATGTCAGAAATGTTAAGAAACTTGTTGAAGAAGAAAAATGGATGGAGGATCCAGAAAGATGAGCATTACCGCCGATAAAAAGGCAGAACTTGTTAAAAAATTCGGAGATAAAGATCAGAATACAGGTAAATCTGAAGTTCAGATAGCGATTCTGACCGAAAAACTTAAGAATCTTACCGAGCACTGTAAAACTCACAAGGATGATCATCACAGCAGAAGAGGACTTCTGAAGATGGTCGGAAAGAGGAGAAAACTGCTTAATTACCTGAGCAAAAAGGATATCGAGCGGTACAGGACGATTATCAAAGAACTCGGATTGAGAAGATAGAACTCAACCTGAATACCGGCACTCTCTGGATGAGAAGTAAATCATAGCAGTGCCTGCGAATGAATTCCTGCAAAGCCGCAGGGATTTGGAAAAGAAGAGATGGTAGAAGAAAAAATGTCAAATGTAGTGAAATGTGAAATAGCTGGAAGAACGCTTTCAATCGAGAGCGATCGTATGGCAAAACAGGCCAATGGCTCAGTGTATGTTACATACGGTGGTTCTTCCGTTCTTGTAGCGGCAACGTCAGGCGGATTGAGAGATCTGCCTTTTTTCCCGCTTACGATAGAGTACCGTGAACGAACCTATGCCGCGGGAAAGATCCCGGGCGGCTTCTTCAGAAGAGAAGGTCAGCCACAGGCGAAGGAAATTCTTACAGCCAGACTGATAGACAGACCCCTCAGACCTCTGTTCCCTTCGGAATACATGGAGGAGACTCAGGTTTACTGCCTTGTACTTAGCTCGGATGGTCAGAATGATCCAAGTCTCCTGGCGATGCTTGGAGCTTCCGCTTCATTGCTGATATCGGATATTCCCTGGGAGGGACCCGTATCATCAGTGAAAATTGGAAGAATTGACGGAGAATTCGTGATAAACCCCACAATGGAGGAACAGGAGAAAAGCGAGCTTGATCTTGTTGTTGCAGTCAAGGGTAATGATGTAGTTATGCTTGAGGGTTCTACCGATAAGCTTTCCGAAGAACTGGTCCTGGAAGCAATCAAACTTGCCGCTGCAGAAGCAGCCAGGATGAATGAGCTTCAGATGGAGCTTAAGGGTCTTACCGGCAAGGAAAAACGTGCGCCTGAAGTGGGAACTAGCATTCCTGAGGACCTGCAGGGAATAGTTAATAAAATCGCTTTTCCGGAGTTCGAGAAAGTATATGGAAACGGTGTTAAGAATGCTCTTTCCGAAGCAGGAGAAGTTGCTGTGGAGAGCGCCCTTGATCAGCTTACGGGCAAGTACGAAGATCTGGATGCTGAAGCGAAGCTTCAAAAAGTAATTTCAAATGCCGTTCATGATGCGGAAAAGGCATTTGTTCGACAGAAACTCCTTGTTGATCGTAAACGTCCGGATGGTCGCGCTGAGAGTGATGTCCGCAAGATCACATGTGAGGTTGGCGTACTGCCGCGTCCTCACGGTTCCGCGTTGTTCACCAGAGGGGAGACCCAGGCGCTTGTCGCCGTTACGCTTGGCGGCGCAAGAGATGTCCAGCGTATCGATGCATTGATGGGTGAATACACCAAGGATTTCATGCTTCATTATAATTTTCCATCATTCAGCGTTGGTGAAGTCAGACCAGCTCGTGGACCCAGCAGAAGGGAAATCGGGCACGGTCATCTTGCCGAGATGGCGCTTTCTCATGTAATGCCGAAGGAAAAGGAGAACTTCAATTACACTGTAAGAATCGTGTCCGATATTCTGGAATCGAACGGTTCTTCTAGTCAAGCCACAATCTGCGGAGGTTCCCTCAGCCTGATGGATGCGGGAGTTCCGGTATCAGATTCTGTTGCCGGCGTCGCGCTTGGTCTTGTAACTGATGGTAATGATTACATTATTCTATCAGATA
>DAOWAG010000322.1 GCA_030634715.1 Candidatus Aegiribacteria sp.
AAAATGGCACCATATCAGGGCTGGCTTGGTGCTGTATCGGTTGTTTATGGAGTAATAGTCATCATTCGATTCCTCAGCAATATGAGATTCTTCAGCTCTGCTCCAATAGGCTTCCTATCCTGGCTTGCTTCTGGTCTATTGCTTGTCGCCCTTGGTCTTCTTCTGGGTGTGGGTATTATCAAAACTTTTGTCAGCGCTCCAGCTGCTGTAGAAAAACTTGACCTGACAATAGCAAAACTGGCCCCCAAGCAGGGAACACTCGGGCTTGCAGGAATGTGTGTCGGACTCTGGATCATCGTTTATCGCCTTATCGGAGCCGCCTTTTAGCCAAAGCAATTAATCAGTACTGAATGGAATCAATCTACCGGGAACAGCTTGATAGCTGATCCCGGTAGATTTAACTACCAGTGCTTCTACCCGCAAAAAGTAATATTCCATATGGTTAGCATCTTAGAAAAGAACCAGTAATCGAAAAACCCTAACCATTGACAGAATAACCTTTTCGATTAGCTTCCACAGGATACTCTCAGGGAGGTGAAATATGCCGATGACTCGATCGCACAGCGATTATGTGCGTAAACTAATTTCGAGCGGTACTAAAAGCAGAGCAATTCTTGTTCTGGAGAAGATGCATCCAGCAGATATCTCTGATCTATTCGGTACCCTGACTCCTCCTGAATCCACGGGGCTCGTCGAAATTCTACATTCCAGGAAAATGGCCAACAAAGTTCTTATAGAACTCCCGGAAGGTATTTTACACGATATCCTCGAACGGCTCGATGATGAGATGACTGCGGAACTCCTCGCAGAGCTCGAACCGAATGAAGCACTTGCTTTCTTGGAAGTTATTCCTGAAGACCGCAGAGATATGCTCCTTAGTATTCTCCCTCCGACAAAAAGAAACAGAATCGAACAACTTCTGATCTACCCTGAGGATTCCGCCGGCTCCTGCATGAGCACAAGCTATATGTCTGTCAAAGCTGATCTTACGGCAGCACAGGCAGTTGAGGTAATCCGGGAGCAGAGTGAAGATGTAGATGTCCCATTTTACGTATACGTTACTGATGAAGATGGAAGATTGTCCGGTGTGGTGCCACTCCGAAGGCTTGTTACCTGCCCTCAGAACACAACGATTCGAAAACTCATGATGGCTGATCCTTTTACGGTGAATGTCAATTCAGATCGCGAGGATGCAGCATTGCTGGCAAGAAAGTATGACATCATGGCAATTCCGGTTGTGGATGACAACCACAGACTGGTTGGTGTCATCCCGGGTGACAGCCTTTTTGATGTAATAGAGGAAGAAGCCACTGAAGACATGTACAGAATGGCCGGGCTTTCAGAGGACGACAGGATATTCAGCCCTGTATCCACTGCATTCAGGCAGAGATTTCCGTGGATATGGGTGAATCTGTTCACAGCATTCATAGCATCCCTTGTCATAAGGGCATTTCATGGAACAATTGAATCAGTAGCTATGCTTGTAGCGTTCATGCCGATTGTCGCCGGTATGGGCGGTAATACTGGAAATCAGTCTCTGATTGTTATCACCAGAGGTATCGCCCTCGGAGAAATGGAGTTCTCATCAAGCCTGAAAGCCATTTTTAAAGAGGCAAGAGTAGGTCTTCTGATGGGTCTTGTGGCGGGTTCAGTTGCTTCCCTTGTAGCTATGCTTTTCCCTGGTGATACGTCCCCCATGCTTCTCGGACTCGTTATCTTCCTGGCCATGGTCGGTAATCTTGGTCTTGCAGGTCTTCTAGGAGCCGCAATACCGCTCGTACTGCGCGCTCTGGGACGTGATCCAGCCCTTGGCAGCAATATCCTTCTTACAGCGTTTACTGATTCGCTTGGCTACCTGCTTCTGCTTGGGCGTGGCATGATAATAATCCTCCACTGAAACCAGGAAAATCAACATACCTTTCAGACGACAAAATCAGTCTTATTACAAATGCCCATCTGACTGATCCATTCAACTTTCTCGGAATGCATCCTCTTGGCGAAGAACATGATAACAGAATTGCAGTCAGAGTATTCTGTCCTTCTGCAAAAGATGTTCAAATAAGAGTTGAGAACCGGAAGCCTGTTCGCATGAACAGAGTGCACAATGATGGTCTTTTCGTCTGGAGATCCGGACCGGATACCAGTCCTTTTTCATATACGTTGATCATTGAAAACGAGGATGGATCTTCCTGGGAGACCAGAGATCCTTACAGCTTCCTTCCTCAGCTTGGAGAGCTTGATCTGCATCTGCTTGCCGAGGGTAATCA
>DAOWAG010000378.1 GCA_030634715.1 Candidatus Aegiribacteria sp.
ATTCCAGTTCTTCAGTCAGATCCTCCGGATAATTTTCTATAACCACCTTGAGGGGGTCAAGAACACCCATTCTTCTCTCTGCCCGGATGTTCAGGTCTTCCCGGATGCAGTAATCGAGAAGTGCCATATCCACAGTGCTCTCCCTTTTCGCAACTCCTATTCTGTTGATGAAACTCCTTATCGATTCGGGAGTTACTCCCCTCCGTCTGAGTCCTGAAAGAGTTGGCATTCGTGGATCATCCCACCCGTCTACGCATCCTTCATCAACAATTTGAGCAAGTTTACGCTTGCTCATTACCGTATATGTAAGATTCAACCTTGCAAACTCGATCTGTTGAGGGTGGAAAATACCGAGTTGATCGAGGAACCAGTCATAAAGGGGTCTGTGATCCTCGAATTCTATTGAGCAGAAGGAATGCGTAATTCCCTCAATTGAATCCTCCAGACAATGCGCGAAATCATACATGGGGTAGATACACCATTTGTCACCTGTTCTATGGTGACTCTTCTTAAGTATGCGGTAAACGGCCGGATCACGCATGTTCATGTTGGGAGAAGCCATATCTATCTTCGCTCTGAGCGTTCTCGAACCGTCAGAGAATTCACCCGCTTTCATCCTTCTGAAGAGATCAAGGTTCTCCTCTACAGAGCGGTTTCTGTAAGGGCTGTCAGTTCCCGGTTCAGTGAGGGTGCCCCTGTATTTCCGGACATCATCAGCGGAAAGATCGCAAACGTATGCGGCACCCTTCTCAATTAGTTGCTCAGCATAAATGTACATCTGATCGAAATAATCGGAAGCGAAGAATAGTCTGTCCTCCCAGTCGAATCCGAGCCATCTGATATCTTCCTGTATCGATTCCACATATTCGACGTCTTCCTTTACGGGATTTGTGTCGTCGAAACGAAGATTGTACAAGCCGCCATATTCCTCGGCAATCCCGAAATCAATACATATTGCCTTTGCATGACCGATGTGAAGGTAACCATTCGGTTCAGGTGGGAATCGTGTATGTATTCTTCCGTTGTGCTTACCCTTGCGCAAGTCTTTTTCTACGATTTCTCTTATGAAATCGGTACCGTGTTCAGTTGTATTGAAAGATATCATGATGCTCCCTGTTTAAGGCTTATGCCATGTACTGTAGATAAAGTAACATAATAAAGGCGCGGTGTTTCAGCAGTTCTTCTGTCCGAATCGAAAACTTTACCATAGTTATATTTGACATAGTGTTAAGTTCGTAGTAGTATTGATCTGAGATTAGTGTCAGACCCTGGAGACGGAAAGGGAGTGAAAGAATGGTTGAACAGCCCCTGTCCGGGGAAGCTTCAGATGAAGTAATTGCAACCGACAGGAAATTCCTGAAGGAACTGAGTGCTGGTATTACATCACTTGCGCTTCTCAGCATTATGCGAAATGCAGACGAGCCAATGTACGGCTACCAGATTGCTAAATTCATGGAGGGTGAAGATAAAAAACTTCCTCTTATTAAGCACGGTGTACTTTATCCCGTTCTAAGGTCACTTGAGAGAAATAACCTTCTTTCAAGCGCTGTGGAACCTTCAGTATCAGGTCCGCCAAGAAGGTACTACACAATCACTGATGAGGGCAAACAGACCCTTCAAAGATGGATATGCATCTGGGAAAGAACAAGCACAATGATGAATCGAGTGATTGGAGAGGTACCTGATGTATAAAGCAATTGAAGAATATCTGAACTCGTTCAGAGATGAATTGAAATGCTGTGACAGAGCAACGATCCAGGATGCGCTTGCAGACGCAGAGGATCATCTCACAACCGCAATTGAGAGTCAACTGTCGGATTCCCGCTTGAAGACAGTGGAAGAAGCCGTTAATGATGTTATAAAAAAATATGGAA
>DAOWAG010000192.1 GCA_030634715.1 Candidatus Aegiribacteria sp.
AATGTTACCCCTCATCAATTCATTATCAAAAAAAACTTGATCGGAGCAAAAATCTTCTCAAAGAAGACGGTCTGTCGTTAACTGATATTACGTATATGTTGAATTTTTCAGACCAGTCTCATTTTTCAAATTCATTTAAGAAAATGTATGGGATGACTCCCAGTGAGTTTAGAAGGACTATTCAATAAAACCTTTACATTGAAACAAGTGGATACTGAAATTCTCAAAGAAGATCAATGACCGCCCAGAACGGTGCATCCCTTCGCTCTGAGATCTTCGGCAAGGTCTCGCTCAAGTACGAGTGATTCAAGCAGCGGCATGGGATTGTAGAATTCGTAGAGATCAGGACGGAGTTTTATGCATTTTCCTTTAAGATGCCTTCCACCTTTTTTATGACCGAAACCTGTATGATGTTCCTGAAATCTCTCCTCCGGGCTTCTTCTTGTCTGACCTACGTAAAGGCACTCCATTGTTGATCTGGATCGAGGGTTGTTTCTTCTTACATCACGATGCTGTCGAACCGATGGATCAAGTTCGATAACGTAAACAGAACTGTTCAGTTTGGGAGATCTGTTGGTTACTATCCAGCCTTCATACCTCAGTTGCTGGATAAGAGCTCTTTCGAGTCTCAGGCCGACCTCGAGCTTTGATCTGATTCCATTGCTTTCATATTCAGTTGTATAACCTTTTAGAATGGAACGTTTATACTTGAAACGGCATTTCCGGAATATCTGATTGGCATGCCTTATTCCTGACATCCTCCCGACTCTTACACACTTTTTATCGGGATCCCGCTCGGGATTGAGTTCTGTGACGGAGGAGGTATTCAGTGCTGTATCTCTAAGAACAGCAACATAAATAAAACTCTTCGCATCTGAGAACATTAGAGTTGTTATTCTTCCAGAGCAGCTTTGAATCTGGTAAGCTGTGACTGATAGAATCCGTTATCAGGATCCAGTTCGAGAGCCTTGAGTTCCCATTCCACCGCAGATCCGGCATCACCATTACGGAAAAGTGCTTCAGCCAGCGTATCCATAATGTTGTGATCTTGCGGTGCAAGCTCCAGGGCCTGCTCCGCCAGCGCGACAGCTCTCTCCGGCTGTAATCCCCTCTCGGCAAGTGTCCAGGCGTAATAGTTGAGAACCTGAGGATCCGGTTCCGCGTTCAGAAGGCTTCTCTCCATGATCTCAAGAGCCCATTGAGTTTCGAGTTCGGTTCCGGCATCAAGATACACCGGAAAAACGTTGTACTCCTCCCAGATGCCATATAGTCTGATCAGTTCTGAGACAGGGTCCTCATGATCCGACACACAGATATCAACAAACCTGTCAGAACAACCCTGATGCCCGCTGTTCGCTCGTGCTACTAGAATGGCAGCGGATTGTTTTCCTCTGCTGTCTCCACCAGCATCCTCACCTGCCTGCAGAGCGGCAAGAAGTCGGACAGCAAGAGGTCCTTCAGTAAGAAGGAACGTGGTTTCCATATCGAGAATGACGTTCTCCCCTGTCAGGATATTACCCTGAATGGCGTACCCGCTTCCGGTAACTCCACCGGACCAGCTGAAAGTCTCATTCCCTGTGAATGAAACTGCTCCTCCGCTTACATCAACAATTCCCAACTGCCGGACTTCTCTTTCCGGATCCGCGGTGAGCAGACTGTCCAGAACAGCGCTAGCCGAAAGTATTTCACGAAGGAGATCAAGACCATCCGGACCGAAAGATTGATTGACCTGAGCCTGCGTAGCGATTGCACCTGTTCCAGCCTCAACCCATGGGACATCATGACCGACAAAAGGCACTCGGGATGCCACAGCCACACCCATTTCACCCGTATGAGGATCGAATGCGACTATTGAGAAGGTTGAAGTCCATCCGGCATGATATTCCGACATGGGCACGATTCCGGTAATTACCAGCATCACAGTGAGTAACGATATCATCCGTCAGCTCCCTTCATTAAGTTACAGTTCTGTGGCAGGTCCGATATCGTTGAGGAATGCGACAAGCAGATCTATCGCGCACTGAACATCATGTCTGTGAATGACAGCCACAGGACTGTGACCGTATCGGGTGGGTATTGAAAGGCATGTGGAATGCGCGCCAGGTCCGAATCTCTGCATGCTGGAAGTATCTGTTCCACCACGAACAAGGATTTCCATCTGATGATCGATGTTATTCTGTTCAGCGAGTTTTCTTATGTATTCAACAAGAGACGTGGAGCATATTACACTGGCGTCCATCTGTTTGATGGCAACACCCTTGCCGAGTTCAGCAATTCTCATTCTGGCCGGATATTCCGGAGTATCTCCCGAACCTGTAATATCCACTGCTATGCCAATATCAGGTTGTATCTTCTGTGCAGCTACCGCTGAACCCCGCAGTCCTACTTCTTCCTGCGCAGTTCCAACAGCGTAAACATCGATTGCGGGATTATTGTATTTCTTCATCGCTTCTATGATGATGTACGCTCCTATGCGATCATCAAATGCTTTCGCCACGTAACAATCACCGAATTCGCGAAAAGATGTGTCCATCGAGACCCAGTCACCGCGTCCTACCATTTCCTTTACTCTGCTTCCAGGCAGACCAAAATCAAGGTACAGCTTGTCCTTCTCAGGCGTAGTATTGCGCAGCTGGACCGTTAGTTCCCACCTACGATTCATTACAGCGGTAAGCACGCCGCTTTTTCTGGTGTGAACGCGAACAGTATGCCCCACGATATTCGCGGAATCCCATCCGCCTACAGGCACAACTGACGCGAATCCCTTTTCATCGATGTTGTTTACAAGGAAACCAATCTCATCAATGTGACCCGCAAGCATAACCTTCAAACGTGAATCTCCCTCAGTACCCGATCTGAATGCTATGATGTTTTTCATTGCATCCGTTGAAAAACTGTCAACGTGATCTTGCAGGGCTTCTCGAAACAGAGCTGCTATCTCGTCTTCATGGCCCGATACTCCATCTGCTTCACACATTTTTTTAAGAAGATCCATTTCATCCGGTCCTTTCATATGAGCAAAACAGAACATCCTGGCTCATCGGGGTGTAACCCATGTAAATCCGGCTCTTTCCATCCATCTGGTGGATGATTCACCAGCAAAGTCAATATCCTCGATTACGCTGTTCGCAGCGTCAACTGGATCAAGTCCATTCTCCAGTATCTGATTCAGATAATATATCTCGATAATTCCGCTGGCACCCCAGTCAACGCTTTGTGTATATCCTGATACCAGAAATCCCTCCGGCCAGTTTCTTCTGGATGAGATTATAGCATCCGGAGTCCGTCCGGCCATTATCTCGCAGCAGCTGAAATGGATCATGGCAAGATTCCGGCAGGGTTCAAGAGCATTTGAGAATTCGCGAATGGACACAGTACCTGAAGAGAGCTCGATTCCAGCTGAAGTACCATGGGTAGCTATCACAAGGTAAAGGTTCCCTGGTAATCCTGAGGATTCAAGACAGAACGAGGGAAGATCATCTACATCATGAATGAATCTATGTCTTACATTCACGCC
>DAOWAG010000176.1 GCA_030634715.1 Candidatus Aegiribacteria sp.
TCAAGGTACTGTTTCCTCTGAATATGAACCTCGCTTATCAGCTTACAGTTGAGGAGCATTGTAATCTCAAGAGCTATGTCCAGAGCCTGACTGTTCAATTCGAAAGGAGGAGTATCGTCCATCTCATAAGTACAGACAGTATCCTTATTTATCTGATAGATAATTTCTTTTTTCGTCTTGAATTCCATCAGTGCAGTGCCGTCATATTCACCAAGCTCTGAGAGAGTTGGTCTCATATGTCGCAATATCTGGGCATCGAATAATTGCGAGTATTGAAGAACCGGACAGCGGCAGAAGAGTTTTTTCTTCGTATTAAGCTGCTGATGTATTTCCAACCCGCTGCGCAATCCGATTGAAATATAATCGGAGGATGTCATATCCTCCATTTTCCTGAACCGGGTCAAATGATACTCCTTAATTTATATATCAAGTTCCTTCAGACGGGATAGAAGGGTTCTGTAGCTGACCTTCAGGATTCTAGCAGCTTCTTTTCTGTTCCCGCCAGTATCCATCAGGGCCTTCTTTATGAGTTCCTTTTCCCTACATTTCGCTGCTCTAGCTGATTCTTCAAGCAGCCCCTCCCCCGGTTTGACATTATCTATCTCAAGTATATCCGCATCGATATTATTATCTTCAGCAAGCGCTGCCGCACGAAGTACAATACTTCTGAGCTGACGAATATTACCAGGCCACATGAATCCTTGAAGTTTTTCCATTGCCCCAGGTAGAACAATCACCTCTTTGTATCCTGAAATATCAAGAAAATATCTTGTCAGCTCAGGAATATCATCGATTCTTTCGCACAAAGGTGAAAGAGTAACAGGGAACTCTGCGATTCGGAAGTATAGATCCTTTCTGAAAGTACCCACGTCAACCTCACCTTTGAGATCTCTGTTGCTTGCGGAGATCACCCTGGCGTTTGTTCTGAGGATCTCACAACCGCCGACTCGAGTATATTCTCTTTCCTGAAGAACTCTAAGGAGCTTCCCCTGAAGCACAGGATTCAGATCACCAACCTCATCAAGAAATATTGTACCGCCCTGCGCAAGTTCAAATCTGCCCGGTCTCGTCCTGTCGGCACCCGTGTATGCACCTTTTTCGGCACCGAAAAGCTCGCTTTCAATAAGATCTGCCGGAATTGCAGCACAGTTAACCGGAATGAAAGGACCATCTGAGAAGGAGCTTTCATTGTGTATAATTCTGGCAAGCAGTTCCTTACCGGTACCGCTGTCCCCAAGTACAAGAATGGAAAGATCTGTCTGAGCACCCTTCCCGGCTCTTTTTATTGTCGAGAGAAGTCCAGCTGATGATCCGATAAGGGATGTTCCTGATGCATGCACATATCTTCTCAGAAGCGACAACAGATCATCCAGATTAAATGGTTTTGTGATAAAATCCCGCGCACCCTCCTTCATCGCTTCAACTGCAAGATCAACTGTTCCAAAAGCAGTCATAAGAATAACAGGGATCCAGTGGCAGCATTCCCTGGATTTCCGAAGTATATCCATACCATCAATTTTTCCAGGTAGACAAATATCACTGAGTAGAATATCGAAGTTTTTTTTCTCAATACTCTTCAGCGCTTCGCTACCTGAAGACACTGCGCAGACATTCCATCCATCTTCCTCAAGAGCGGTCGTCAGCATATTACGCATGGCTCGTTTGTCTTCAACAAGAAGAATGTTATCAGCTTGCATTTTTTACCCTACTTTTTAGATACAGGAAGGAAAATTGTAAAAACAGTTCCGCCTTCTTCTCTGTTTTTACCAGTCAGTTCTCCACCCATGGATCGGATTATCCTTCTGCTTACTGAAAGGCCCAGACCCATATTCCCCCCGCTTCTGTTCTTCGTTGTTCTGAACGGTCTGAAGATTTCCTCAGAGTCAAGTGTCAGGCCAGGTCCGGTATCCGCAATGGAAATTGTCATGTTATTATCCGAAACCTTTGCTTGAATTTCAAGGGTTGTATCTGAATCAGCTTCGAACGCGTTTCTCACCAGATTATTTACACAGATGGCGAGAAGTTTCCTGTCAGCAATGAGCGAAAACTCATCATCTGTCATTGAAATCGAATACCTGATTCCGTATGACCTGCAGGAATCTGAACAGATCGAAAGTATATCATCTTTATGCAGTTCTGAGGTTACTGGCTCAGGTGAATTCGCGAAAGATCCAAATGAATCAATCAACTCCTGGGCTGAATTTATTTCTCTTCTGACTTCACTGAGTATCTTGATTGCTCTTTCATCTGAATGTCCTCTTGCGATAAGATCAAAATAACCCGAAAGAGCGCAGAGTGTATTACCCATCTCGTGTGAAATCCCAGCGGATGCAGCTCCAATATCCGCCATTGCTGCCTGGTCGGCAATTCTCCTCTCGAGTTCACTTATTCTTGTAGCATCGGTTACAAGAGCTGTAATCTCATCTGTGTGCGATCGGGATATCGACACACCATATATTCTCGCGGGTTGCACAAGGGATTCATGAAGCTGAAATTCCGCGGTGCTTTCTCCCGATTCATCAAGTTCCTCCAGAACTGTCTTCAAGGCCCGTCCAGCAGCGGTTCGATTCCATGGGAATTCGGATTCCAGATCACTGTCATTCAATTTAAAGAGATCGCCTGACTGCTTGTTGAAGAATGAGAGCTGTCCGCTTACGTCCAGAGTGAGAACTGCTGAAGCAAGGACAGCAAGTATCCCGGTCGAACGTTTCTCAATGATGTCTGCTCTCTCCTCAGCCGCTCTTCTGAGATCATTCAGCTGTCTATCTTTATCATGCAGCAGCTCAACCAGTCTATGAAATGAAGCTCCCGCTGCTTCAGCGCTTCTTCCGCCTCCAGTGGTGAATCTGTCAGCCTCCACCAGTATCTCGCGAAGAGGTGTAATGACAGTCTTCGTTAAATATCGAGGTGTAAAGACAGCCAGTATTGAAAGAGTGAGAGTAAGCACACCGAACCCGACAAGAAGAGTCTTGTAAAGAGATGAAAATGGGGATTGCGGCGGTTTCACACCCAGGAACAATCCGCTATCCTGTATTTCCGAAAAATACCATTCATCCGTTTCTTCCAAGGGGTTCGGAATTTCGGAATTCAACAACCCCCCGCAAGCGATCTGATTTCCGGAAGTATCAATAACCGCAACAGCTTCCAGTCTTCCGCTCCATACTAGCGGAAAAATGATTTCTTCAAAGTAATCAGGGTCATTGATTGATTCATACGAGTTCGCCAGAGCAAGTGCTGTTATCGAAGTCATGTGATCTATTTCAGCGGAGACATCCAGATTTACTAGAAACACTATTATGAATGATACAGCGGCAGCTGCTGCAGCCGTGCCAATTGCCAGACCTGTGAGAAGCTCGACTCCAATAACAAATTTTCTGGCCACTATGCTCCCTTAAAAGGCGACGATAATTCGCTCTGGAATACTCTGCACAAGTTCGAATACAAACACAAGTAGTGGAACAGAATCATCTAAACTCAATCCTGTCTAGATAAATGCCATGCCCCTCACCAGTTTCATCACCAACAGAGAGAGGAGATATTCGAATCATACCAGTTGTATCAGTACGAAAAGTGAATTGTACTTGAATTTCTTCAAGATTCTCAGGGACATGCTCAAGCTCACGATTCCTTATAAAAACAACCCATTCCGGTCTTTCCATTATTTCAGATGACACATATACCGAATCGCGGAAATCACCATATGTAAGTTCAATTCCAGGAATCGGACCAGACTGAAGTGACCTTAGATCAATCAATACCTTGACTGTGTCACCGA
>DAOWAG010000045.1 GCA_030634715.1 Candidatus Aegiribacteria sp.
AGTAAATATCTACAGGGAAATTACAGGTGATGAACCTGTTATTGAAACAATTCATGCCGGTCTCGAATGCGGAATTATCGGTGACAGCATTCCCGGACTGGATATGATTTCCATGGGACCGGATATAAGAGATGTTCATATTCCAGGAGAGAAAGTCAGTATTTCATCTCTTCAGCGGTTCTGGATATTTTTCAAATCCGTACTGGAATTTCTTGATTGAGGGGAAAGTAAATGTCTTTGTCTGTTGAAATCAGAGACAGGTTGCCGGAGTTATTTGAACTTGCTTCAGATGAACTGTTTCGACCTGATACAATTCAGAGAACCTGGATTCCGCTGACCGGTCTACAGGTGAATCTGCTCGAGAAGAATGGTAACTGGAGCAGTGACTGGTCAAAGGTTCGCATCTCTCCTGAAACTGAACTCATTTCCATTTTTGGTTGTCGATTTGAGGGAAATGTAAGGCTTGCAGTGCTTTCACTTAACGATAAAGATAGCATACTGAATCCGGAACTTCGCGATTCCATGCTTCAGGATGTGGAGATTCACTCCGGATGCCGGATCGTATCAGTTCATCTGCTTCGAAATGTTCGGATACTTGAAGGAGTGAGAATAGAGAACTGCGGACGAATAACTTACAATCCGGATTCAATGTCTGGTCTCGGTGTCGAACTCGAGCTGGGAGTTGAAACGGGAGAACGGAATGTACGCTCATTCCCATTCCTTGATCCAGATCTTTCGCGGGAGCTTTCCGGCGGAGACAAACAAATGGAAAATCTTGCAGAATATCATTTATATCTTGATAAGTTTCTTAAAAAACAGAGATCAAGAATGGTTGGCATCATTGAAAGCGGAAGCAGAATACTTGACACTCCTGTTGTGGAGGATTGTTTTGTAGGTGCGAATGTGTCAATAACGAATGCATGCGCTGTAAGAAACACCACTCTTCTAGGTGGAGAGAATGACGCGTCTACTGTTTCGGATGGAGCGCTTGTCCGAGATTCAATTCTCAAATGGAATTCAGTTGTTGATTCCATGGCAATCGTGGAGCGATCCATTGTAGGAGAAGCTTCAACAGTGGAAAAACACGGCAAACTCACCGCATCATACCTCGGTCCCAACTCGGTTCTCGCTGGAGGCGAGATCTCTTCTACTCTCGCCGGGCCTTTTACAGCAGCGCATCACCAGTCTCTTCTGATCGCTGCGAGATGGCCTGAGGGGAAAGGTAATATAGGATACGGGGCGAATGTTGGAAGCAATCACACTTCAAGGCTTCCAGATCAGGAGATCAGACCGGGAGAGGGCATGTTCTTCGGACTAAGCTGCTCTGTCAAGTTCCCTGCAGACTTCTCAAGAGCGCCTTTCAGTATAATCGCCACCGGAATTACAACTCTGCCACAGAGAGTGGAGTTCCCATTCTCCCTTATATGCAAGCCTTTCATGAGAGATAATGGGATTCCACCCGCATTCAATCAGATAATCCCGGCATGGGTTCTTTCCGAGAATCTATTTGCTGTGTACCGCAATGAGGAAAAGTACTCATTGAGAAACCGGGCAAAACACTGGACTGGAAATACCGATGTTTTCCGCCCTGATATCATCGACATGATGATTGATGCTGAGGAAAGACTGTCCGGAATAAACGGTGGAGAGTTATACACTGAAAAGGATATCCCGGGTCTTGGCAAGAATTTCCTGACCGAGGAACACAGAAAGAAAGCACTGGAGACCTATAGATTCCATATACTGTATTATGCCCTCAGCGGACTGCGGAAAGAATCTGATTCCGATTTAATTCCCGTTTTCACGAGAAATATTCTGGAACGGGAGTTTCCCGAAAAAACAATGGACGAAATGCTTGTTGTTCTCGCTCATATGCAGGATAAAGTGAATGAAGCTATCCGGACCAGCAGTGAGAAGGACCTCTTGAGGGGAAGCCGGATAATCGATGATTACGCTGCTGTTCGAAAGCAATCAGGACGTTAGCCATTACCTCAATCAGTTTTACCTGGCGATTACCATTGAGACCGTTCTCCGCAGTTGCCCTGAGATGAACTGGCTGACGTAGAGACCGTTTGGAAGGCGTTCACCGCTGGAGGATGTTCCGTCAAACTGAATAAGCGATTGAACTCCTGCTTCCGCAATGAAATCGTATTCACGGATGAGGTGACCTGCCAGATCGTAGATACTCCATGTCGCTGATGCAGTTGTCTCTGGTGTGAAGCAGAGGGTGTGTCTGCCTGAGATTGCAGAGCCATAGATGTACAGCTCATCCGATCCTGACGGGACTGGCGATTCAGGTTCATGAACAGACGTGATGTCCCTGTAGAATATCTTCAGAGTTCCATCCTTGTATCCAACAACCATATCAAGAAATCCGTCTCCATTCATATCCGCGCAGAAGGGTTTCAGGTGATAGCTTGGATCGCTGATGACGCTCCCGTTGCATTTGAGAGTATCAGGCTGACCGAATTCCGGGATGGCCGCCGTACCGATGTTCTCGTAGTAGAAGATCTTGCCGCTCATCGGGCTCCAGGTGTTGAACCCTATCACAAGGTCATTCTTCCCATCGCTGTTCATATCCTGTACCTGCCCCCAGTTCCTGACCAGTTCGATTGGTGAGCCGGAAGCCAGGATATTCTCACATGAGCTGAATACAGGTGTTGTGTCCCCTCCGTCGTTCCGGTAGAGGACCACCGATCCCCATGTGGCATCATCCGGGCGGAAGACAGCCAGGTCCAGGTCCCCGTCCGCATCCCAGTCTGCGACTGCAGGACCGGAATTGACACCGATGTCAATCGGTACACCGCCGCAGGTCACGTTCGGTTCGGTAGTGAGTTCACCTGACGGAAGGCGCCTGAAGTAGCTGATGTAGCCGTCACGCTCACCGAGAAGGAGATCAAACAAACCATCCTGATCCCAATCCACGACCTGTGGATTTGCGGCGCCAAGACATCAACCGTATGAGAGGTTGATATCCGTTCCGTCGGACTGCATGTAGGTGAAGTAAGTGTATACCGGGGAATCGTTCGTGTTACTGTTGACATATAGCCTGATCCTGCCATCGTCCGGAATTCCCCATTGTCCGACGATCAGATCGTTGAGACCATCGCCGTCCCAGTCCGCTATGCATGGAGAGGCACAGGTGCCTACATCGATTCTCTCTCCCGCGCAGTAGATATCCTGCGGGGAGGTGAAGGAGGGAGGGTCCGAAGAGGCTATTCCGACCAACGAGAGAACCAGGATGAGTAAGGTTAATGCAAAAACCGAGTGTGCTGGTTTTGAGATGCTCGAGATCATGGATCCTCCTAAGGGTGTTAATAAGCATTGTCTGAATTTTAGACCAGTCGTCTAGTGAAGTCAAGCCCTCAGCGAGAATCTCCGGTGATTCTGTTAAGTTACATTGAGAAGTTTATATTGCATATGGTTCCGAATTCGGTCAGGTCAAACAAGATATATTTTCGGCAACAAGATTTATTGAACTATTTCAAAGCTGCCAGTTCCTGGTTCAATATACCTATATGACCCATTTCCTCTTCGATAATTGTGTCCACTATATCCTTTCCCATACGTGCCGGTACAAGCGCCCTCAAGCCGAGAAAATAGGTCATGGCTTCTTTTTCCAGAGCGATAGCTGCTTTCAGGATATCTTCAGGGTTTTCTTTATTACCGAGTTTTTCGAAGGGATCTGTTTTCAGGTTGAAGACATGGCCATCGGCCATTGCTTGCAGATACAGCGCATCCTTGTTTTCAGGGTCCCAAACCGTGTGCTGGCGCTCCCGCTCGGAAAGTCCATTTTTTATAGTGGCGAAGCTTACTTCGTGGCGTGCCTCCCACTCAGCTAACTCCAGCAGTCTGCTGCGCGTGTCTGGATTCTTAATGCTATCTGCGGCTTTACGGTAAAATTCAGCACCATTGCGTTCAATTTCCTCTGCTACTTCGAATATTTCCCATGCATTAAAAATAATACTCATCATCATTCTCCTTCAATTGCAGGTAATACATAAATATGTAGAGCGAATAGAAAACAGGAATTTCCATCATCTGCAATACTGCCTTGAAGGATACTCCAACATATCCTACTAAACATATATCCTTTACTAAAATGATAATACCGAGGTCAGTCCAATCATGTCAAGCATATGAAGGGCTGATCAACTCACAGGTCGGTATACAGCGTTTGGTCTTTGACGGAAGTATATTTCAACAGTATTGTTTTGCCTTGTAGAAAATTACAGCTGGATAGGTGATTATTTGAGCATTCCAAGACCATCAGAGCAGGGGCGAAGGCTGAAGTACTGGCATGAATAGGGAGCGTCTCACTCTTTATCTAGTAACCGACCCGGTTCTATGCGGAGAGCGTGGTGTTGAAGAAACGTCAAGACAGGCGCTGGCAGCGGGAGTAGGAACTCTACAACTGCGGGATAAGACGGCTTCAACAAGGGAACTTGTTGAAATGGCATTTTCTCTCAAGCATCTCTGCAGAGAGTACAATTCCCTTTTCCTTATCAACGACAGGGTAGACGTGGCTCTTGCCTGCGATGCAGACGGTGTTCACCTGGGGCAGGATGACATGCCTGCAGCAGTTGCCAGAGAACTTCTCGGACCTGATGCAGTAATTGGCGTTTCAGCCAGGACGGAACGGGAAGCTCTGAACGCATGGAGGGATGGGGCGGACTATATCGCTGCTAATATGATCTTCTCCACAACGACCAAGACTGATCTTGGTAAACCTCTTGGACTGGTCGCCATCAGAAAACTGAAAGAAGCCACTCCTCTGCCTCTCGTGGCTATAGGCGGGATCAATTCGGCCAATGTGGACATTGTCAGGAATGCCGGAGTGGACGGGATCGCTGTTGTATCCGCCATAATGGCTGCAGAAGATGTGGGCAGAGCGGTTCGGGAACTCCTTCCAGAAGAGTAGACCGGTTCATCGCATTCAGGAGACAGTAGACAGCAGATTTAATAAGTAATCGGAACAGACAGGGAGTGTCATGGTAAAACTTAGCGAAGTAGAGATAAGCAGGGCGATTGTTGATACATTCTTCAGGGATCTGCTGGACAATCTTGAAGTTGATGTTGCGGTGGCTGGAGGAGGACCTGCAGGGCTTATTGCTGCCCGTGAACTGGCTCTGATGGGGTACAAGGTTGCGGTATTTGATAGAAAACTTTCCCCTGGAGGCGGTATGTGGGGAGGTGGAATGGGTTACAATGTTATTGTGGTTCAGGAGGAGGGAAGGAAGATCCTCGAGGAGCTGGGAGTCGCTATAAGTGAGTATTCCCCAGGCTATTTCGTAGCCGGTTCTGTCGAGTCTATTTCCACTCTGATCTCTGCAGCTTGCAGGGCCGGTGTTTCCATTTACAACCTTTTCTCCGTGGAGGATGTAATAGTGAATGAAGATCGAATATGCGGAGTAGTTGTTCAGAGCACACTAATAAAGATCGCAGATCTCCATGTTGATCCCATCTGCATATCAGCGAAGTATGTAGTCGAAGCAACAGGCCACCCCCTTGAAGTGCTTCGAAAAGTGGTAGAGAAAACGGATCTGGTGCTCAACACTCCATCCGGTGGGATTGAGGGGGAGCGGTCCATGAACGCTGATATGGGAGAGAGGGCTCTTGCGGAAAACACGCTTGAAATCGTCGATGGCCTGTTCGTAACCGGTATGGCAGCAAACGCTGCAATGGGATCTCATAGAATGGGTGCTGTTTTCGGAGGCATGCTACTTTCGGGCAGACTAGCTGCGGAAAGGATTCATCGGAAACTGAGCGATTCCTCTGGGGATAGTTAGAACTTTATTCGTTCTGGCTCAAATCTTCGCGATCGGCTGTCGGAGCACTGTCTTGAGCTTTTCTGGTGCTATTTTACGAGGGTCACTTAAATAGATCTCGTGGTGTTTTCCAGCTTCTTTGTAACCGTTCTCGGGAATGAACTCGGTATGCAGTCTGGTTAATGTCGGACCTTCTGCATCATACGAGCCGATGTGCATAATCTGTACAACAAGCCCCTCATGGTACGTTTCCAGCCTGAGCCTGGTTAGCGCAGGGGGATTCTTTTTCTTTTCCACCTGCTGGAGCGCCTCCACATACATCTCCCGCGAGATCCACTCCGGTTGCATGATCATCATTGTCCAGTCCCATGCACTTTTGTCGAGTTTGATGCTGAATGAGTCCATATCCTGTGCCCACCACAACCCTTCCAATGGTGGCACAACATACTCCTGACCCATCTCCTTTTTGCTTTTGAACTTGAGCTTGTAGGCTACAGCGTACAGCGCCTTGATCGCTTCCGAGTACCCCTGTGCAACGTTGGGGTCGCCGTGACCGTCGATCATCAGAAAACTCATGGGCGGTACGTCCTCCACCACAAAGTCATTGGCTGAAGGAAGATACAGATGCTTCCACTCTTTCTTGAAATCAATCCTGGTCATTTTCTTCTTCCAGTGCCCAGGTTCCGCAGTCGTAAGCATTCTCTGCTGCACCTCCCTGAGCCACAACTCTTTCGTTCTGATCATCGTACACCATCTGGAAGCAGTGCCTTATCGGCATGAGTCTGGCTTCGGTATTGAGTCGTCTCCATTCCCCGTTCTCAACAATGAACTCCCAGGTGTCATTAAGATCAGTTTCGCTCTCCTGGAAGCCGTGCGATATGAGCACATTACCCGTTTCCGGATTATATGCTGTGCCGAATCTTGCCCTGGGGACAGGTGAAGTTCCAGCATGGACCTCAGACCAGCTGTTTGTGTTGAAGTCATATGTCCACGTATCGCCCAATACCAGACTTCCTTCGAGCCATCCCCCGAACATGACCATCCTGTCGTCACTCTCATCGTAAGCCATGGGATTTCTTTTTCTTGCCGGTGGTGCTTCGTCAGTGGTCCTGTCGACCCAGGTATTCTGGTGATGGCTGAACGTCCAGGTCTCACTGAGGTTCTCTTCGTCTGGTCCGTAGCCTCCAAAGAAGACGATCTGCCTTGATCCGGTATCGAAGGCAGCGCCTCCTTTGCACCTCGGGGACGGCGAGACATCCGGATGGAGCTGAGTCCATGTATTGGAGTTGAAGTCATACTCCCAAGTGTCGTTGTAGTATGTATGTCCGTCGGTGCCGAAGAACATCACGCATCTGTCCCTGAACTTATCGTATACGAATCCCTGGCCTAACCTCCCGGCGGGAGCATCAGTACAGGACATACACCGCCACTCGCTGCTCTGGCAATCGAAGATCCAGGTTTCACTGTTAGCAGCGGAACCATCGTAACCTCCATGGAGTACGATCACTTCGCTTTCGGAATCGTAGGCCATCCCGGCGCATATTCGTATGCCAGGTCCAGTGGACGGGTCTATGTCAACCCAGGACCAGCTCCCGAACGCATACGCGGGGGGAGTGAAGATCATCGAGACCAGAAGCATTATAGAAAACATGATAATTCTCATCTAGCATCCTCCGCATTTCACCGCAAGGATTATTACCACGACCAGGCAGCTAATCCCAATTAGCCAGAAAAATCCGGTGATGGAACTGCAGCAGCCGCGTCCCGTGCTTTGAAGAGCCTGCTGTGCCACTTCACCGCTATCCTCCACAGAGTAATCCTCGATTACTTCCACGTCTTCTTCCCGGATCTGGGATCCAGGGTCGTTTGGCGGTCTTATAAAGCGATCCTTCTTCCCACCTGCCGTATACGTCTTTCCGGGTCTCCCCATAGAAGCGTTCTTCGCACGATTGCCGGAGAAGAATGTCTTTTCCTTCAGAGGTGCTTTCTCTTTTACTGCAGACGACGGTCCCGAGAAGAAACTACTGTTAGAACCGCCTCGAGATTTCCGCGCGGAGTTTGATTTACGTGTTTTCTTCAAATCTCACCTCCAATGTATAAAGTCTGGACAAAC
>DAOWAG010000408.1 GCA_030634715.1 Candidatus Aegiribacteria sp.
GAGACCCTCGACGATGTACGAGAATGTACCCATGCTGCCTGGGACAATTCCCTTCTGACTTTTCCTTGCTGAAGTAGCGCCTTTCCTGTGAACCCAGACCATTCTGCCGAAGTGTTTTTCCAGAGCTGCGTAATTATGGTGTATATTTATTTCCGATGAGAAACTGACCTCTCCTTTCACTTCCGTGAATATCTCTTTGAAATATATCATGAGCCTTCTCCGGTTCTCGGCGGCGTAATCCATTGCGAATTCCATTTCTCTGATATAGTCTCTTCCATCAGCAGAATTGACCTGGAGGTAAGAAAGATCCTTTGATGGCAGTTCTGTCCTGTTATTAATACAGAACTTCACAGCCTTTTCATGATGATGTCCGGCAATTCGATAGCCGGGATTGCGCGAGCCGGAATGAATCATGAGCCAGATCCATCCTTCATCACCTGCCTGAATTTCCAGAAAGTGATTTCCTCCTCCAAGAGTTCCAAGACTCCTCTCCGCCAGTTCCCTTCCTCTTTTATCGAACCATGATGGAAGCCGCTTGAACTGATCCCAGCTTTGAGCAGTAGTATGAGAATGACCTTCTCCGACCGGGATTCGCTTTCCGGCAAGAATGACGAATTTTCTGATATCGCTGCTACTCATATTGTCAGCTGGAATATCTGTTCGTGTAGCAACCATGCCGCACCCTATGTCCACGCCTACAGCATATGGAATAATTACGTGTTCGCAGGCAATGACTCCGCCTATGGGCATTCCGTATCCGGGATGGCAATCAGGCATAATCGCAACATGATGGAAGGTCTGGCTATGCCGGGACAGGTTGATCGCCTGGTCCAGCGCAATCTTCTCAACATCAGTACTCCAGAACATTACAGGAATCCTGCCTGAATTCTTGTCAACCCATTCCATGATAACCTCCGTATCAGAAGGTAATGCAATTGTAAGGCAGGGTCACGTCTTTAGATTTGTTCTTTTACCCATGAGTCTTCATACTACAATAAACATTACTTGTCGGAGGTTATGCTCATGGTCTCAGGATTAGTTATTGCGCTTCTGGTTGCTGCCGGTTATCCCGGGCCTGAAAGCAGGGCTGACTACGATATTACTGTTTCGCTTCAGCCGGATTCAAACTTGATCCATGGTTCCACGGAAATTGTCTTTACCAGTGGAGTGGATTTCCCTGTTGATACGCTCTGGCTTCATCTCTACCCAAACGCTTACAGAGATCATAAAACAGCGTTCGGGCAGGATCTCGAGGCAGTATGCCGTTACGGATTCAGGGCATCCCCGGATTCGGAAAAGGGCTGGATCGACCTTTCGTGCTGGAGCGCGGATGGGGAACCTGTTTCCCCTTCAGTTGATGGCACACTTGCCTTCATCCCCCTTGCTGATCCTCTTCAACCAGGTGAATCAATTATCCTTGAGGGTGATTTCGATGTGCAGGTTCCCCAATTCTGGAGCAGAATGGGGCATCAGGGAGATACTTATCAGATAACGCAGTGGTATCCGAAAATGTGCGTTCTTGATGAAAACGGCTGGCATCGGGCCCGATATCGCTGGAGAGGAGAATTTTACAGCGATTTCGGGAATTACTCGGTAACGCTTGATATTCCCGGAGAATTTGTCACTGCTGCTAC
>DAOWAG010000027.1 GCA_030634715.1 Candidatus Aegiribacteria sp.
GAATGTGATTGAGATCCACATCCCTCCTCTCAGAGAGAGGACGGATGATATTCTACCGCTTTCGGAGTTCTTCCTTTCGAAACTTTCAGATTCTGAGAATACAAAAAAACTGACTCTTTCCTCAAATGCTGTTTCAGCGCTCCTTTCCTACAATTGGCCGGGAAACGTGCGTGAGCTGGAAAACATTATGGAGCGTGCATCTGTTCTGTGTAACGGTGATGAGATTGATCTGGATGATCTTCCGGACAGATTGATTCTCTCGAAGGAGGATTTCCCCGAGCTGACTCCGACAGCAGAACATATGAATCTGGACTCACTGTTGAGCAGCATCGAAAAGCACTATATCAGCAGTGCCCTGAAGAAGAGCGGTGGAAATAAAACCAGTACGGCAAACATGCTCGGTCTGAAGCGGACTACTCTTCTTGCGAGAATGAAGCATTACGACATTCAAAGAGATAAAGGTAATTATCAGGATGATTGAAAATACCAGAATTCTAATTGTCGATGATGATATTTCTATCAGAACTCTTTGCAGAGAAGTCCTTGAATTGCAGGATTTTAAAATAGAGGAGGCTGAAAACGGTAGTTTAGCACTGGAAGCAATGCAGACTACCTCTTTCAGCCTTGTACTCAGCGATATCATGATGCCTGATATGGGCGGTCTGGAGCTGGCTTCTGAAATCAGGACAAGATACCCCGATACACTTGTTATTCTGATAACCGGTCACGGATCAATTGACCTTGCGAAAGATGCTATACAGAGGGGCGCTTTTGACTTCATAACAAAGCCCTTTACGATGGTGGAACTGAGTCAGACTGTAGGAAGAGCTTTTGAGTTCAGGAAAAAACAGTTATCGGTTCTTCCCTCTCCCGAGCTGAAGGATCTCTACAATCTTACTGTGAACATCAATATCTCCAAGCATTCTCGTCAGGCATTTCTGGAGAGTCTTGTTCAAGCTCTGAGTCACACATTCAGAGGAGACTTCGCCAGCATTTATCTGACGGAATCTCCTGGTGAGAGCGATACAGTCAAAATTTGTGAATATGGAAACGAAGGCATTCTCAGTGATGAGAAATGGCAATTCTTCAGCCGCAGAGCCCTTGAAACTGAAGGAGGTTTTCTTGCCGGGGAGTACACTGATATACACCTTCCTGAGGACTCTCCGATATCATCTCTGATGGCTGCCTCTATTCCCAATCCCGAAGGTAATCTTGGAACCTGCATGGTTGCCAGATCTTCAATACCAGACTCATTTTCAGTCAGAGACCTAAAATTACTGGGGCTTTTCGCGGCACAGGCGGGGAATCAGTTAATGAATTACAGACTTACTTCCAATCTTCGCGGACATGCCGATAACCTGGCACAGATAAATACTCTTGCAAGTGAATTCTCCTCATCACTTGATACTACACTGGTGCTGGCATCTATTGTCAAGGGACTCAGAACGATGGTTCCATTCGATCTGTTCGGGGTCTTTCTCAGCGGGAAAGATATGCTTCCCCTGAATTACACTCTTGTCAGATCTGACATACCGGAGGAAATTCTCAGCTCCAATCTTCGTGAACTGCTTGAGCAGACTCAGGATCCTGTAACTGTCGGTCAATATCTCGATAGTGGTATTAGAGATTCTTTCGCCTGTGCCCGAGTAGCTGACTGGGAATCAACTCCGAACCTTGAGATTCTTGATCTGAGTAAATTCGGAAGTTTAAATGGAATGATAATCCTGGCAAACTGGTCTCATGAGAAGATATTCCTGAATGACAGCTCCTATATATCAATTCTGATCAGACATGCAGCAATGGCGCTCAGCAATGCTTACCTTTTCGAGACAAGTGAAACGAACTATACGCAGGCTATCTTCGCTCTGGCAAGCGCGGTTGACGCGAAAGATCCTTACACAAGCAACCATTCAAGAAATGTCGCGGCTTACGTGATGGCGATAGCATCTCATCTGCGTTTTTCAAACAGAGAAATCAAGCTTCTGCACCATGCTGCGCTACTGCATGACATTGGCAAGATCGGCGTGCCTGAGTCAATACTGAATAAAAAAGGCAATTTAACAACCGAGGAATTCGACATCATCAAAACGCATCCTGAAACCGGATATAGAATCCTGAGGTTTGTCACCGCCTTCGGGAGCTTCATCGACACGGTAAAGTATCATCATGAGCGGTATGATGGCGGAGGGTATCCGATGGGTCTCGGAAAGGACGATATTCCATATCACGCTCGACTACTTGCTATTGCCGACTGCTTTGATGCTATGACATCTGACAGAGTCTATCGAAAGGCTCCCGGACTAGAATTTGCGCTCAGAGAAATAAGGGAGAACACAGGCTCTCAGTTTGATCCGGAGATTGCAGAGACTTTTCTATCCGTGCTTGAAACAAGAACCCCTGAAAGTATAATCGGCGAGTACATCTCCAAAGGAGTGACCGGATTCGCTTTTTCCTGATGTTCTCAAGCTATTTTGTATATTTGATTATCCTGCTCTGATTATTTAAACGGGAGGACCTTTGATGTCTGAAATTGTTGAAATTCGCGCACGGCAGATACTCGATTCAAGAGGGAATCCAACTGTTGAAGCTGAGGTCTTCCTCCTCAGTGGCGGATGGGGCAGAGCTTCCGTTCCGAGCGGAGCCTCAACCGGTGAACATGAAGCAGTTGAATTAAGGGATAATGAAGAAGCTTACGGAGGAAAGAGCGTTCTTAATGCTGTAGAGAATATAGAAATGCTGATAGCGCCTGCACTTTCAGGACTCTCAGCCCTGAATCAGGCTCGTATTGATAGAATCATGATAGAACTTGACGGTACTTCAAATAAAGAAAAACTGGGCGCAAATGCCACGCTTGCTGTATCAATGGCTGTCTCACGGGCTGCGGCCAACCATCTGGGGCTTCCTCTATATCGATATCTGGGCGGTCCATCAGCAAGACTTCTCCCTGTGCCGGGGATGAACATTCTCAATGGCGGAAAACATGCGTCAAATCCAATAGATCTACAGGAGTTCATGATTGTACCCGCAGGTTTCAGAACATTCAGCAGAGCACTTCAGGCAGGTACGGAAATCTTTCACGCACTCAGGAAGCAGTCCTCAGATATGGGTCTTCCAACAACAGTAGGGGATGAAGGAGGACTGGCTCCTGATCTGCCATCGAACGAGGCGGCTCTGGATTTCATAATGAAGGGAATACTTGATGCCGGATACACTCCGGGAGAAGATATCTTTCTGGCTCTTGATCCCGCGGCGAGCGAGATGTACCATGACGGAAAATACTATATGCACGGGTGTGATCCATCAGGCCTTACTTCGGAAGAAATGGTCTCCTACTGGGAAAAACTGGTCCGCAGCTTCCCTATCGTCAGCATTGAGGACGGACTTGCTGAAAATGACTGGTCCGGATGGGAACTTATGACCAGAAAACTGGGGCAGAGCATTCTTATAGTAGGCGATGATCTACTTGTAACAAACGAGGAGAGATTGTACAGAGCGGTACAGACGGACGCCGCGAATGCTATACTTATTAAACTGAATCAGATAGGTACTGTCACAGAGACCATGAACACGGTCAGTCTTGCTCACAGAAACGGATGGAAGACATTTATCAGTCACAGGAGCGGGGAAACCGAGGATACTTTTATCAGCGATTTCTCTGTAGCCATGAATTCAGGACTTATCAAGACGGGTTCCATCTGCAGAACTGACAGGGTCGCCAAATACAACCAGCTTCTTCGCATAGAGGAAGACCTTGGTGACCAGGCGCTGTTCAGGGGAATAGATATCCTGCCCTTGAAACCAGGGAAGTAACTTGAACAAGAGCAGCAGAAACCGAAGACTATTCTACATGATACTGGTCTTTGTTTTTGTTCTTGTCGTTGTGATACTGGTTTTCAACAGGCATGGTTTCATCGCTCTTACGAAACTCCGGAATGACATTGAATCTCTCTCTCTCTCAATTGACAGTCTGCAGGAACAGGTGGATATGATGAACTCGGAAATCGGGCAACTTCTATCTGATTCCGCTTATATGGAAAAAATGGTAAGGGAAATACTCGGCTGGGGACGAGAGGGAGAGCATATCGTACGGTTCATCAGACCTGACTCCTCAGGAGTGATCTTCTGAAACAGACGCGCTTTGCCTGCAGAATTTCCTCCATTGGGAGGAGAGGTGTGCTTATCATTGATGAACAGGGAAATGAGATAAGCGCTATAACAGCAGGTCGGGTTTACCATGGAATGAAGCCTGTCCCTGGGGATAATGCATACGCCACACTACTTGATGATCATGTGGTTGTTGATGAAATTCTTCCCAGAAGCGGTATTCTTCAGCGCCCTGCTCCTATCGGTAGATCCACTCAGATCATAGCAGCGAACGTTGACAGAGTTCTTGTTATGGTTTCTCTAATAAATCCGTTATTCAGCACAGGATTTGTCAATAGAGCTCTGGTATCAGCCGAATGGAGAGAGCTTCCAGCCACAATTGTACTTAACAAGATGGACCTTTGCAGGTCTGATGCTGACAGGGATCTGATAAAGAAAATTCTGAACATATATGGTAAGGATGGAGCAGGTTATCCTGTTTTCCCGGTAAGCTGTATAAACGGATCTGGCACCGATCTGTTGCTTAAGCACATTAAAGGGACAACAGTTGTTATGACAGGGCCTTCAGGTTCAGGAAAGACTTCCCTCGCGAAACATTACAAACCCGACCTGGATCTAAGAATCGGTGGACTAAATCCCAAGACCAGCAAGGGAAAACACACAACCGTATCGGCGCGACTCGTTCTGCTCGAGAATGGCATAACTCTGATCGACACACCCGGGCTGAGAATGTTCTCCATCGAGAATATCCCAGGGAATGATCTGCAATTTTGTTTTCCTGAATTTCTCCCTTTTATCGGGAAATGCAAATTCAGGGATTGTATGCATATGTCAGAACCAGGCTGCGCAGTAATAGCAGCATCCGAAAACGGCATTATCCACAAGGATCGATATAACGCCTACAGAAAATTCATTGAGGAAACCTAGTTAAAAAGTTCTGAAAACTACGGTCTTTTCCTTTTCCGGAAACGCAGATCTCTCCGTATTTCCGAGAATAGATTCTGCCATGTCCGCCATTCCTCTGGCTTCTCCATTTTCAGAGCATTGATATTTTCTCTGACAATCAGATAGCCGAACAGGAAAATAAACGCTACAGCAAAGACTTCTATCCAGATATAGAGCTTTTTGGGTCTGCTTTTCCAGCCGGGGTGCCTTGGTGGATCAAGTACCCTTACTGGAGGGTTCTCGCGGTTTTCCTCTACTATAGCCTGCTGAAGACTGATACGGATAGCGCTTGTCAATTCAAGAGCCATCTCATATTCCGCTCGAATGGAGACGTATCGGAATTGAATATCCGGCAGATCCTCGATCGATACGGAAGGCATGACACTCTCATATCCTGGAGGAGCTATGCCCGTTTCCAGCATTTCTATTATTCCAAGGAGTTCATCCGCCTCACGTTCCTTCAGAAGGGCGCTTGCGCTTGATCCTCCTGAGATGCCTCTTCGAATGGCGGCCGCGGTTGTCCGCAGAAGTATGTAATGCTGTTTCAATTCAGCAAGGCTTTGAATATAAGCTTCCATTTCCTGGTCCAGTGAGATTATGCCATACTCCTCTTCGAACTCACGGAGCATCTCACCGGTGCTTTCAAGAATACTGTCTGCCATCGAAGATCTGATCTCCAGAAACATTCTTGTCTGCTCAGCTCTGCTCCTGCAGATATCCGAGTTTATACTGTCCAGAGCAACAATGACCGCTTCCGATACTTCAACTGAATACCAGGGATCATTGGTTGTAACCTCGACCTGAAGAAATCCGGATGGTGTCACTCCTGCGGAGTAATTCTTCCTGAAAGCTCTCCTTGCCCAGTACAGTCCCAGCTGTTCATCCTGTTCGAACCGCTCTCTCTCATTTGTGTAATTAATATATCCGGTAGACAGTATTACATTCTCAATCAGCGTTCTGCTGTTCAGAATCTCATCGTACACATCTGACATCGTTGTCATTAGAGGTAATGAAAATCCCATTCCGCCACTGAAATACCCCGTGAAATCGGAGATACCCATTCCTGCAATTGTAATCCCTGGATTTGATTGTGTTTCAGGAGGCATGATGACTGTCGTAACAGTGTACTTTTTCTCAAGAAGAAACGTCACGATGATCGTTGGGATCATAATGACAAGCAGGGCTTTGATAAGGAACCATCGATTTTTCAGAAGAAGATAAAGATACCATGATGCTCGTCGTGTCTGCTTCATATCAGAACACACTCTTCCATGCTATAATCACGGACGCGACACTGGTTACAATCAACAGAGGGTCCTGCCACCAGATAATTGTCTTCCGCGGAATGAGTATTGTTGCTCCAGCCGGAATTGCTGCAATTTCGCTCAGCCGTCTTTCCTCTCCTCCGGACAGCACTACCCTGATCCCGGATTCTGAAGCCTCCCGTTGCAGACCTCCCGATTGCGAGATGTAATAGAAAGCGTCCATGCCTGCTATATACGGATATACACCAGGGGAAAAGACATATCCTGAAACGGCAACAATGGGAGGAATTCCAGGACAGACCACTATGTCATCTGGCTGGAGCAGAGGGTTAAGTTCCGGATTATCAAGCGGTGCTGGAAGCGTGGTTGTTGCTCCGCTTCCTGGAATGGGTCTAATCACGTGGCAGCTGTCTCTGACTGCCCAGGGTTCGGTACCGCCTGCTCGGACGACCAGATCTCCGGCGGTTTCTCCGGGGATGAATTCAAGCATACCGCTTGCACTCCCTGTCCAGGATACCAGCTCCGCATGCCCGAATTCAGCTGAAAGAGAACCTGAAAGTCTTACGGCTCCCTCTATCCGGACGAATTCTTCAGCTTCAGGAATATGGACCCGATCGCCCAGAGACAGGACAGGGTTTGAGGTAAGATAACCGTCAAGAATGAACCTGGTTATATCAACTGCAGTTGTATCACCATCCGAATGAATTATCAGAATACTGGTCCAGGCACCAGCCGGTGCAACTCCACCTGCTTGTGCGAGCAGATCGGTCAATCTGTCCGCTCCGGTTATCTGAACTATCCCGGCAGAGCCAACCTGGCCTGTTACAGGCACTCTGAAAGTTCTGAGAACAGCAAGTCCTGTCATTGCCCTCAAACCGGGATATCTTGCTGAGAATCCAGCCTCAATGAGAGCTACTGCCTCCCCCAGAGTGTGATACGATACATACCATGATCCCGCGGATGGTATAACCGCGTATCCATCAGGAGTTACTGTGATATACAGCAATCCACCTTCGCTCAGAGCGGATAATTCCGCGGGAATTCCACCAAGAACACTGAACCAGAATACATCACCCGGACCGACGATATACTCCGCCGGATCAATGTCTTCTATCATGGGATGGGCAGGTAGGATTTCTATTCCTTCACCAACAAAAACCAGTAGAATCAGAAGCAGATTCATCCGACCTCCGTAATATTTTCTAACTTCTTACACAAATATTTCATGCAAATGGACATTATTCAGAAACATCCATCCTGTCAATCAGTATCGAACAACTTATAGAAGGCTGGCAACCATAAGTGCCTTGATGGTGTGTTTTCTGTTTTCAGCTTCATCCCATACAACTGAGGACGAACTTTCTATAACATCCATTGTGACTTCATTACCCTTAACCGCGGGAAGACAGTGCATGAAGATAGTATCTGAATTATCAGTCATCTCCATCATCTCTGAATTCACCTGGAACGGTTTAAGCAGGCTGATTCTTTCCTTAGCCTTCTCTTCTTCACCCATGGAGACCCATACATCCGTATAGATAACATCAGCTCCTTTGACTGCCTTCTGAATGTCTGACGTTATTTCCATTTCGGAGCAGGAACCGGAAGCAATCTGCATTACTGTTTCAACAAGCTCTTTATCCGGATACAGACTTTCGGGGGAAAGAATTGTGCAATTCACGCCCATCATCGCGCAGCCAATCATCAGGCTGTTAGCCATGTTGCCGCGGCCATCTCCGGTGAAGACGAAATTAAGACCTGAAAGCCTGCCGAGATTCTCCTCCATTGTCATCAGATCCGCAAGAACCTGCGTGGGATGAAACATATCCGTCAACCCGTTGTATACAGGCACTCCTGAGAACTCCTCTAAAGTGTCTACGGTGTCCTGTTTGAAACCCCGGAACATAATCGCGTCAAACATTCTTCCGAGAACCCGCGCTGTGTCTTCGATACTCTCCTTCGCGCCAAGCTGTATATCGGAACTGGACAGAAATACAGGATGTCCACCCTCTTCACCAAAAGCTGTCTCAAACGCGCATCTTGTTCTGGTGGATCGTTTCTCGAAGAGCATCGCAAGAGTCTTGCCCCTAAACCGCTGGTTAATCTGAAAAGCGGTTCTTTCAGCCTTAAGAAGGTGTGACACATCCAGAAGATACCGCACATCGTCACTGGTCAGGTCGAGAAGCGTAAGCAGACTTCTGCCTTTGAAATTCACTGCCATGAAGCACCTCTTTCGATGTTTACTTTTTTGATACTATTTAGCATAAGAATTTATTGGGAAGAATATACATTGAAAGAGTCTGAAGAAACAAAAGGGGCACGCGGAAGGCGTGCCCCTGTATTGAAAACACTTACGTTCTAGAAACTGTAGTAGGCTCCTCCGAGAATATTCTCTGAACCCCATGTAGACAGTTCTGTGAACTTGTACTCAACTCCGTCACCATAGTCGGTTGTGGTGGAAAGGTACCTGGCACCGAACTCGGTGAACAGAGCGAATCTCTCCGCACCCGGGATAGCGAAATCAACCCTCATGATCGGGTAGATGGCGTAACCGGAAGTCTCGGGATCATCGACTCCAGCAGTTTCCCCTGTTCCCTTACCGTAAAGGAAGGAAAGGCCGATGCTGAAAATCGTGTTTGCAGGAGCGGCGATTACGTAGAATCCTGAAGCACCTATAACGTATACTGTTTCATGGGCATCAACCGATGTGCCTTCAATGTCAACTTCGAAGGTGAGCTTGTCGTATCCGGCAAGCAGTTCAAGTCTGAACAGGACTTGGCGGATTTTAGCCGGCTGCTGAAGAAGATGGCCGTTGAAGCGGCCCTCGGTGCCGAACTGGACGAGCACCTCGGTTACTCCAAGCACGAGTCCAAAGGCCGTGGTACCGGCAATAGCCGCAATGGTTACAGCCGCAAGATGCTGAAGGGCGATCACGGTGAGATCGGCATCGACACACCCCGAGATCGCGC
>DAOWAG010000153.1 GCA_030634715.1 Candidatus Aegiribacteria sp.
AGTCAGGTATCTGATTTCGGTGACCTTCCTGAATACAGGATTGGGCCTATGTACACAACATTCACTCTCATTGAAACGGATGTTGTTCCCCCAAGAGAAGTCCGACTTAAACTGGAATGTTCAGGTGCACTAGCAGTTATTCCAGCCGGAGATTACCACTTTCTGGTTTGTGAAACAGAAAACCACCTTGAAATAGATCTGATCGACAGTGCTGCTTTAAGCAGTGTTGAAGGCTTCCCGATTATTTTGTCCGCGAAACCGGATATCTGGACTGCTGCTGGTTCTGTTGCTGATGGAGAACCACTCCTCATGGCGGCACTTAGAGAAGGCAAGGAAGACACAGTTTACACAATCCTTTCAGATGCGTCCTTCGAATCCTTTGCTGTGAATCTACCTCTATGGAATACAGAATCACTTGTATCCGCTGGTATTTACAATGATAAGCCGACTCTGCTCATTTCAAACGGGATGAACAGGGCTCAGCTTGTAATGCCCGATTCTGCAAGAGTCCTTTTCGTCGTTAGCGAACCAGGGACATCTCCCGCTTTCCTGAGTAATGGCGGAATCTTCGGGGATATTGGAAACCTGCAGGATTCTCCTAATTCAGGATTCCCGATAGTTGATGTATTTTCAGGTGATTTCGATATGGACGGAATAGAAGATCTTGTCTGGGCTGGTCCGAACAGTCTTTCGTTTCTGTCGGGTTTCAGCGGTCTTCTTCAGCGTGATACACTTGCTGAGGGAACTCTCGTTGCCTGGGGCGCAATCGATGGAACATTCAATCTCGCAGGAAGATGGATTTTGAGCGATGAATCCATTGTATGGAGAAAACTATCCTGGACCGGTTTCCAGGATTACCCTGGAATCGGAATACTCACCTTTAACTGGGAAGGCAGGATCGAGTCCTTGCAAGGAGTCATACTGGGTTCGTCGGATGGATTCTTTCGAATCGCCTCGTCCATTCCGGGTCATTCTCGGGAGCTCTGTCCTTCAGAAGGGGCACTGATGAGCGATCTCGATGGTTCCGGAACCGATATTCTGTCTCTCGAAGAAGATGAATTGCGGATATTCATGAATCCCCTAAGCGGGAATGGAATGCATCTTTCACTCAGAGTGAAGACACTGGGAAATAGAGGTTTGATTTTTGATAACATGTGGTGGATAGCCATATATGGATACGGAGATGGTTCACGAGTTTACGCCGGACGGGAGGGTATCGGTGAAAGCTGACAGGCGGGGCATGACGCTTATAGAATGCATAGTAGCCTCGTTTGCTATGTTGCTGGTTCTGGGAACACTGGCATTTGCACTGAACTTTTTCGTTCAGGGCAGCAGAAGAATAGAACAGAGGAGGAGTGCGCTTCTGATCGCTAATTCAGTGGTTTCATCGTACAACTCCGGAAACCTTCCTGATGCAGGAGTGTTTCTTGATACTGAAGATGCCGGCGGAATGGAATTCAGAATACGGCAGACCGTTTCGGCAATCTCTCCGAGTATCCGGGAGCTGAATGTTTCGGTGAACTGTGAAAATAATGTGGGTGTTGAACTTGTAAGAAGATTCTATGGAATGGAACAATGAATTCTGAATGGAGGAGAATATGAAAGGAACAGCGAATAAGTATCGAGGGGGAGGTTTCACGCTTGTTGAAGTTGTTATCACAGCTTTGATCCTGGCCGTCCTGCTGACCGGTATTGGATTTTTCTTCACGAATATCATAAAACAGTCAGATATTCTGGATGACAGGACCCAGGCCATGGAACTGGCAAGGCAGGGATTGGAGGAGATCAGGACGCTCGACGTGGTCTCTATGGGGCTTGGATTGACCAGTCCCGATTCTATCGGACGATTCGAAAGACGTTTCGATATCGCCATATATGACCCTCTTTATCCAAATGCAAGACTTGTGCAGTGTATTGTTTCCTGGACCGGAGCTTCCGGTGCACAAACATTCAGTTTCAGCACAATTTTATAGGGTGGTGAAAAAATGAAAAAACGTATTGATTTACGAAAGGGAATGAGCCTTGTCGAGATTACTATTGTTCTTGTAGTTCTTCTGGTGATCTTCGGTGCTGTTTTCCTCTTCTTCACAAAAGGCACCGAGCACTTTGAATTTTCAAGACGACAGAACGAACTCATTACAATAGGGCGTCTGGCTCTTGAAGAGGTAACCGATGAGATCATCTACGCAGGTTATATGCCAGATGGTGGATGGGATAGTGACGAGTGGCATCCTGTTGTAACAGCAGACAGTACTGCGTTTGAGTTTTATGCGGACTGGGAAGGCACACAAACCCTTCTCGACACGGATTACAGGTTAGTAATCGTTTCGGGTGAGAGGTTCTGTATCACTGACCGAGCCGGTGATGTAGATTCTATTGGAAGTAATATCACGTCCTTTGATTTCGGCTATCTCGATGAACTGGGCAATCCACTGCCAGAACCTCTGGATTCCCTGGACAGAGACCTTGTAAGACATATTCAGCTATCCATTGAACTCAGCGATACATGGGGCAATCAAACCTACACAACAGAACTCAATACCACTATTTCCCCGCGTAATCTGGGAATTAACCATGACATCAATCCTGCCTTCTCACCGCCTCCTGATCTCCAGGGACTGGTTGTTTTTAACGTTCCAGGATCCGACTCTACTCATAACCCTACAGAAGATGAGCTTCTTATGATAAACAAGCTGCTCTTCTGGGGGCTGAGCGTTGAGATTCTTAACGATGATGAGATGGCGACCTACGATTACATAGGTAAAGGAATCAACCTGATTGTACTCAGGCACAGGGATGGCGGCGCGGTCTTCCCACATCCTGATGTGTTGAATAATCCTCTTGCCGCTGCGCTGGAGGTTCCAGTTATCACTCTGAACGCAAGAGATGCAGCGGACATTTTCTCAATGGGTAATGCATATTCGGAACAGATGTACGATGAAATGACCCCGGCAAATGATTGGCATCCTGTAAATAGAGATCTGCCGGATTCTACATTCTATGCATACAATTCCGGATCTGGAGGCATGCAGTCAGTTCTTGACAGTCTTGTCTTCCACGTGCATCCCGATACTGTTCTCACATACTCGGAAGACTTCGCAAATCTTTCCGGCGTATCCGTGAGAGACGAGAATACAACGTATCGCAGAGTTCATTTCAGCGCATACGATGCCAGTGAATACACAGATGTACTCGGCTGGCGGATATTCTACAATGTTATAGCCTGGTTGATTGGCGACCCTCCTACCGAGTACGGTGATCTGATTGAATCAGAGGACTTTGAGGACCCCGATGATTATACTGATGTTAGTCCGGGCTACACGGGGGACAGCTGGTGTCACCTGATTACCGAATCAGTCGACATTCCAGGAGTGATAACCAGTGACTACGAAAATCCGATTTTGAGATTTACTCACGTTTACTGGCTCAGGAACAAGAATCAGGGAGTATTTCTCGAAATATCCACAGACAGCAGCTTAGGAGTATGGGACAGGATAGAGTACAAGACCATTCTAAATCCTGATTACTACAAGATATTGACAGGACCGGATTATCCTGACGGACAGATGAATACTTACAGGGAAAAAAGTGATGGATACTTCTACCCCGGTAATATGGCGTGGGACACGGTTGAAGTTGATCTTGCAGACTATGCAGGGGAGACTCTATGGTTCCGTTTAGTCTTCGGCGCGGTTCCGATACCATCGAACAATCAGGATGGTTACGTAATTAATAATTTCTCAGTCTGGGCCGACTCAGTTGCTGCCGGGTTGGAGGTAAGGATCGATTCATGGGGAAACGATTTAGGCAGCTGGAAGCACGATCTGCATGACCAGGACTCACTACTATGGGCGGACACCTGGTCCTATCTTGATCTTAACAATATCGATCAGTTTTACCCTGATGAATGGGGACAGGCGTGGACAACCTGGGGTACACGCAGCTACATAGGACCATGGTCACACGGAGGAATCAATGACTCGTGGGAAATCGGAACCACAGCGCTCTTCTGGCCTGAACCTGATCCCCAGCCAACATTTGAAAACGGCGCGCATTACGCGGGAACCGCCCTGACATTTAATGAAGGTGAGTACTACCCTTTCGAGGCATCATGGCTCCTCTCCGAGCGGTATGAAATGGCTCCCACTCTGGCCTATGAAATAATCAGGCTTCGTTACTACAGGTGTGTGAGACTTCAAAATTGGAATGACGCTGCTGTACACCTGGCATTCTCCAACGATAC
>DAOWAG010000235.1 GCA_030634715.1 Candidatus Aegiribacteria sp.
CGTTCAAGAGTGGCTGTCGGATTCCAGAAGGATTTTGAGATCCTTTTTGGAAGTACACTTGGTGTTGAATTCGATATACAGTCCATTGAAAATGAACCCGAGATATCCGGCAGGTTCTTCGGGTATATGGCGGAAATGCTCCCTCACACCCGATCGATCTACAGCGTAGGCTTCAGAAGACCTTCCAACTATCACAGAGCGGCGCTTTCCATCTCAACAGGAGCATGTATCGATTTTGACAGGCTTGGTATTGACCTTACCATTTCCTGGAAGAGCAGAAGCAGAGATGGGCACAGTTTCGCAGACAATTGGATCGCGCATATAGACGACTCCGGCACCGATTATAGCGTCGGAATGAACTGGAAACTCTAAAAAAGATAGTTTTCAGGAGATGATCTGTTTAGCTAGGAATTTAGCGTAATTCTTCAGTTCATCTTCCATATTCTGCCAGGGTCCGCATACAAGCATTATGAGTTCAGGTGTAATATCCACTCTGAACTCTTCACTTCGGATGAATGAAGTGTCACCGGCAATATGGGAAATCCGTCTGCCAAGTATTCCGCAGAACCGAACCTGCAATCCGGGAAAAAGATCCGGGAAAGCTGCCGCTTCCGATTCCAGAATGCTCCTGACGTCTTCACTGACAGACAGGTCACTTCTCCTCTCATTTATTCCGGTTGACAATCTCAATCTGAAACCTGAATATACATGAATAATACTCATCATCTGAAAGAGAGGAAAAATGAAGAAACTTGCTTTGTCATCCTTAATACTGCTTGCGGTATTCCTCGCATGCGGCGAAGGTGGCGGGAATCCGGGAGATGCCGTTTTAGAAATGTTTTATGCTATCCAGGCTGGTGATGGCGCACGAGCGGTATCCTTCATGTCCAGCAGCGCGCTGTCAGAAATGGATGTTCAACTGGATTTAATCAAGGAAGATCCTGAAATGGCCGCTATGCAGTTAGCCGCAATGGGTATTGAGCTTAATGCCGAGGATATTCCGGAAATGACTGCGCGGGAGTTTACGGCAGCGATGATGTCCTCTCCGATGATATCAGGTATGATGCAGTCAGCGGAAGTCAGTATCGGAGAGGTCACAATTGATGGTGATGTGGCGAAGGTTGAAGTTACTACCTCGTTTATGGGTGAAACCGAAACAAACACGATTGATGTTGTACGCGAAGACGGATCGTGGAAGGTTACCGAATTCGGGATAAATTTGTAGGTAATTTCGGATCCGGTTTATTTAGCGATAACGGGGATCTGTATCTGGCTAAAGGTACAGATCTCTTTCTCCATTACGTACTTTGTCAAGCAGTTCCGCTACTCTTTCTCTGAGTTCATCACCGGGAAGATGCAACAGTTCTTTCTCAATGAGTTTCCAGCCCCTTTCGCGAGTCTCTTCAGATGCGTAGTCATCAAGATACTCAGCAAAGGTAAGAATCGCGTTAGGCATGCAGAGTGTGTGCACCTTTCCGCTTTTAGCGATATCCATGAAGTAGTGACCTGTCCTGCCGCACCTGTAACCTGCGGTACAGAAACTGGTAATCATTCCCTGATCGACCAGATACGATATTACTTCCTCCAGTGTGCGGTTGTCAGCCAGCTCAAACTGCTGTCTGTCTCCCTGAGTTTCACCTGTGGCATAGCAGCCGACGCCGATATTCGATCCCGCATCAAGCTGTGTAACACCAAGTGAAATGATGCTGTTACGCACAGATTGAGGTTCTCTCGCTGTTAGGATCATACCCGTATATGGAACTGATAGTCTTATTACAGCAACGAGCTTCCTGAAAGACTCATTATCGATGAGATGCTCAGGACTCTCAACAAAAGGAGTATTCAGGGCAGGTTCAAGTCTTGGAAAACTGATGGTGTGCGGACCAACTCCGCCGAATTTCTCCTCGAGGTCAATTGTGTGCAGAAGTAATGCCATCACCTCGAAACGGTAATCCACCAGACCGAAGAGAGCGCCGATCCCCACATCATCCACACCGGCTTCCATTGCTCTGTGAAGTGCGTACAATCTCCATCTCATGTTCCCTTTAAGGGTATTTGCGGGATGAAGTCTGCGATACGTTTCAGAGTGATATGTCTCCTGGAATACCTGGTAAGTTCCAATGCCAACTTCAGACAGCTTTTTAAGATCATCAATCGGGAGAGGTGCGGCATTGATATTGGCTCTTCGAATCTCATCCCCTTTATGTTTCGTTTCGTAAACAACTTTCAGCGTATGCGCGATGAAGTCCGCGCCGGTACTGGGATGCTCACCATAAACCATGATCAGTCTCTTGTGCCCTTCGGCAGTAAGCGCCCTTACTTCAGCCCTTATCTGATCATCCGACAGGCAGGTTCTGGTCACGGCTGTGTTCTCAGATCTGAAAGCGCAATACGCACAGTTATTCACGCAGTAATTCGATATGTACAATGGAGCGAAAAAGACAATCCTGCGACCGTACACTTTCCTCTTGATCCTGAGACCGGTTTCGAACATATCCTTCCACAATTCATCATTTCTGCAGTTCAGAAGCGCTGCTGTTTCAATGGGATCCAGGCGTTCAAGCTCGAGTGATTTCGCTATTATCTCCCGTATATATGAGTCTGAAGGATTCTTCTGTTTCTCCAGCTGACTCCAGATAAGCTGCTCGTCAACGAAATCCCTCCCGTTATTCAGATAACGGTCAATCTCATCCTGTTTAATCAGGGAATTGATCCACTTCCTCTCAACATCACTGGACATATTCATTTCTCAGTGCCTTTCTCAGGAGAGAGATCTTTGACGATATCTCCGACAATTCTCTCGAAATCCTTCGCGAAAGGTGAGTGTCCATTATGGTAAACAAATGGTTTTCCTCTGTCTCCGGATATTACAATACCCGGTTCGATCGGAATCCTTCCCAGGAAAGGAACACCCATCTCCTCTGCCATCTTCTCCCCTCCTCCCGAGCCGAACAATTCGGTCAGCTCTCCACAATGAGGACAGACAAAACCAGACATGTTCTCAATCACTCCGAGTACGGGAA
>DAOWAG010000239.1 GCA_030634715.1 Candidatus Aegiribacteria sp.
TAGCCTGCTCTGACCATGTTGGCATAGAGGAACTCCATCTTGCTGAAACCGGCAATGCGTCTGAACAGGAAGTTTGAATGGGAAGTGGCGAGACAGTCATACCTGATGTCTGATATCTTTTTCTCGAATCCCAGTTCTTTTCCAAGGATTGCATAAATTTCCGGAAGCTCCCACTTGATGTAATCAGGCAGATTGAAGTACTTTATCCGGAACATTCTCTTCCAGCTCGGGAAGAAGAAATCCCATTCAAGCTCTTTCCTGCTGAACCCGCTTTTCATGATGTTCCAGAAGCGAACTCTGTCCATATTAGCATATTCAGGGGGGGGAGCCTCCGTCATCTCGCTGAAACCTCCTGCGATCAGTCTTATCCCATGGATGTCAGCAGTTCTGAAAATCGCGGTAGGAATAAGCACAACGCAGGCTGTGCAGAATTCACCTGTTTTACTCATTGCGTGAGCATAGACTCTGTTGAGGAATTCTGTTGAGGGGCTGTATGTGTACAGGTCTATGCCGAGTCTATCGGTACATTTCTTTATGAATAACTGGGCACCCTTATCTGCAAACCCGTTATCAATATTAAATGCAAGAGGATTCATTCCATACTTTGTCTTAAGGAGCCAGAGAGAATAAGTGGAATCCTTCCCTCCGCTGTAAGGCACCAGGCAATCGTACTTGCTTCTCCCCTTTCCTCTATATCGGTCAAGCATCCGCTCCAGTTTTTTTTCTCTTGAGCGCCAATCGATGTTCCGGAATCTGAGATCGAACTCACGACAGACGCGACACACACCTCTGCTATCAAAATCAACATCGGGATAATTCCCCGGCAGAATACACTTTGTACATCTGCGAATGTCTCTGTTCATCTAATCCCGATCCTTTTCACGGTCTTCCGCTGACAGGAATGATCGATTCATGCTTAACTGTACTATACACTGGACGGAGAGTTACGGTAAATTGGATGGAAAACAGAAGTAGCATCATTCCTACACCATAGGGAGCGAAACAGGTTACTACTTCGAAATTGCTTTACTCCCGCACATGCTCCAGACCGATGGATACAAGCGCTCTCACGTGATCATCGGCAAGACTGTAGTAAACGTGCCTTCCCTCTCTTCTGCCGGTAACAAGTCTGGCGGTCCGCAGGGATCGAAGCTGATGTGAAATGGCTGAAACACTCACATCCGACTGATCAGCCAGTTCGCAGACGCAATTCTCCTCACAGAGAAGATTTATCAGGAGTCCGAGTCTTGTGGTATCAGACATCTGGTGAAAAAGCTCCGCAAGCGAGAATAGTTCCTCAGGATCAGGTTTTTGAATTTCTGTACCGGATGCGGTATCAGACATAACGCTCCTCTCTGACAGTGTATCCCTTCTTCTCTATAGCTCTTACAGCCATTCCAGGATCAAAATTCCCACTCCTGCTAATATTGAGGATTGCATTGCCTTCTGAGGAGGATACAGTCACACTCAGAACACCGGGGAGTTCAGAAAGAGCGGAATTTACTTTCATCTCACAGCTTGAACATCCCATACCTTCTATTTGCATCAGAAATACGGAATCAGCATTATCCTTCCGGAACAGTTTCTTCAGATACCTGAGAATATCCTTAACAGCAAACCAGACAATGCCGGTAATGAGCAGAATTCCAGAGCCCGTCGTTAGAACAGAAATTATGGAATTCATTGAATGTTCGGTGTGGTGGATCCCTGAAACTGCGATATTCATTGAATTCAGAACTCCACCCGCAGTCAGACTAACTGCTATCACGGTCAGAATGTAGATCAGGAAGACTCTTGTTCCGAGAGATTTTCGCACGGCTCCCATGGTTGCGGCGTTTGTTGCCGGTCCGGCAATCAGAAAGACCAGCGCGCTGCCAACGGGGAAACCGGCGTAGATCAAACCCGCTGCGATGGGAACGGATGCAGTTGAGCAAACGTACAGAGGAATGCCTATTGCAAGCGCGGCAAGAAGACCTAGTGGACCTCCAAGTATGGTATATTCGGAAAGTTGCCCTGGCTCAAGGAACGTGGTTATAAGCGCTGATACGATTATACCTATAGCAAGCCACCCATAGATGTCCCTGAATATCGTTCCAAAGAAGTAATTCCATATCCTCGAAGGGATGGAACCTGTTTCGACTTCAGTGCAGCCAATTGCCTTTCCCGCGTTCTCGAGTCCATTCCCTGTTTTATCCGCTATCGTACCTCCTATCACTCCTGCCAGAAAAGCCGTGATGACCTTGGCAAGCGCCACAGGCCAACCGAGTACTCCCCATGTAACCGCGATTGAATCAACACCGGTCTGAGGAGTACTGATAAGGAATGATGTGACAGCTCCCTTGGATGCTCCGTCCCTCCGGAGACCCAGAGCAGCTGGAAGAACCCCGCACGAGCAGAGAGGAAGCGGGACACCGACAAGAGCCGCTTTAATACTGCTCCTGAACCCTGGTCGGCCAAGATGAGAAAGAATTCTGTCCTTCTTAACAAACACATGCAGAACTCCAGCAATCAGCAATCCGAATATGAGTGATGGAGCAAGTGCGAGAATTGTACTCCATACAGCATCTATTAATTCCATCTGTCTGACCTCCATTATTCTATACTTGAATATATGAGCAATTGTTCAAATGTCAATAGAAGATCAGACAATAATCCGCATTACCGACATAGTGAGATCAATTTTCCAACAGGTTTCAAGGATGATTGAATGCTTGCCCAATCGCACATACTAAATAATATTGCAGCGATTTGGGAGGAAATTACGCACTTCGTCACCGGAGGTTCATTAAATGAAATGGAAACTGGTAGTGCTTTAATAGACGGAGGATTAAGATTATCTCCCTTCGCTGAATTTGTGCCTGTCGATGGATTTCAAATATGTTTGTCCAGACTTTATACATTGGGGGTGAGAATTTAAGAAAACACGTAAATCAAACTCCGCGCGGAGATCTCGAGGCGGTTCTAAACGTAGTTTCTTCTCGGGACCGTCGTCTGCAGTAAA
>DAOWAG010000368.1 GCA_030634715.1 Candidatus Aegiribacteria sp.
TAGACCCTATTCCATCAGGAGTTTTGAGGATGTGCTCGAAGCTGACAGAGATGCAAGAGCCGTTGCATCCGGAATTGTGAGTAAATTATGCTGAGTGCTGCTGCAATAATCTTCGGGCTTGGAGTGATTGTATTTTTTCATGAGATGGGTCACTTTCTCATGGCGAAAGCAGTTGGTCTGGATGTTCCAAGATTCTCCATTGGATTTCCTCCCTTTATCTTCAGGAAGAAACTGGGAGAAACTGAATACTGCATAGGCGCGATACCGCTTGGAGGGTATGTAAAGGTTAATCTTGGAACTACAGGTGAGCCCGTTCGGAATATATCCTGGTTCAAGCGCTCACTTGTCGCGCTTGCGGGTCCATTTGCGAATCTTGCACTTACAGCGTTAATTTTCATAATCATTTTTGGCGCAGTGGGCATGGATATATCTATCTCTCCCGCAATAGCGGGAAATCCTGACAATCTTCTCGGACTTGGCGCTGGTGATACAGTACTTTTAGTTAATAGCGCTCCTGTGGCTGATTATTTCGAAATGCTGAGCGAACTGATAAAAGCTCCCGAGGGTACTCTTCTCATAGGCTCGGGCATTGGTAGAAAAGAGATAGAATACTCATTTCCACCTGATTCAATTCCATTTCGCCCACTTATTCCGGTAGTTATTGGTGAATCCCTTGTAGGATTGCCTGCGTATGAATCAGGTATTCGAGCAGGAGACAGCGTAACAGCAATCAATGGCAGATCTGTGGAAATATGGTATGACTATCAGAATACGGTTGCCAGCACCACTGGTGAGTTGGCAATAACTTTCTTCAGGGATGGAATCAAGGATACGGCTTATGTTACTCCTCACGAATACGATGGACGTATTATTACCGGTGTGACTGTTCGTTTACCTTCCGAGAGAATTAAATTACCTCCGGGTGAGGCTTTTGTAGAAGGAATAAAATCAGCCGGACGTGCAGCTGTTGGTGTTTGCACAACACTCATGAAGCTGTTCAGAAAACCTGCTGAACTTGCAGAGAGTTCGGGAGGACCCATCTATGTTGCAGAAACACTTGGTCAGCAGGCCAGATCAGGACTGCCAAGCTACCTCTGGACACTAGCACACATCTCACTGGCCATTATGGTTTTTAATCTTCTTCCTATCCCGATACTGGATGGAGGACAGATAGTTATACTGATCTTCGAAGGTATTCGAGGGAAACCAATCTCCAGAAGACATGTTCAGATTATTCAGCAGGCTGGGATGATTCTTATACTGATGATTTTTATCCTGATAATGTTCAAAGATATCTCCCGGGTGATTACCCGCGTTCGTTAGACTTCTTCCTCTTTGAATTCCGATATGTCCCAGATATCCGGCCAGGGAAGATTATCCTCTTTTATATCAGCCTTCAGAAGGAGGGAACGCAATCTGCTGAAATCCTCATCGGTTTCAGAAGAGAATCTGTATTTAGCAATCAGATCGTATGCTGTGGAATAGCATTTCAGTGCTTTTGCGGTATCGTCCTTCAGAGCAGCTGCAAGACCGAGTTGAACCGTTACCTGAGTCTCAAGTCTTTTTCTCCCGGTTTGTCTGGCTATCTCAAGCGAATCCTGAAGGCATTTGCGAGCTTCTCGCAGTTTTCCCTGCGAGATGAACATCTCACCGAATATATGAAGTGTCCCTGCCTGAAGCGGAAGGTTATCGATCTCAGTGAATATTTCTAAGGCCATGTTCAGATTATCTGTCGCGGTGGAGTAGTTTCCTCTTTGGGATTCTATCTGGCCTATATTTGCAAGTGCAATGGCAAGCGATGTTCTGACACCAACTTCTCTGTTGATATTCAGAGCATTTCTGAACCAGAACAAAGCTTTATCATCATCCTCCTGAAGATTACCAAGACCGGTCAGCACATAGCCCTCAGCTCTGCGGTTTCCAACCTCTCTGTGAATTCTCA
>DAOWAG010000184.1 GCA_030634715.1 Candidatus Aegiribacteria sp.
ATCGCGACTGCCTCGTCGAAATCCTCGTTTGAACCCTGTTTGAGCGGATCGACGTATACGCTTTCCCTTATCTCCGCGTAGATTGAGTCGATAACAGCAGGTAATTCGTACCGCATAATTTCACCTGTCTGGAGGATATAATCCTCAAACATGTCTCTGTATTCATTTTGTAGTAATAGACGCGAAGCCATAGCTGAAATTTCGAAACAGTACATTGAAGTTTTTTCGATCCAGTTCGGATTGTATATGCCTTCCCATGAATTGCCAAATGAAGCATCCCTGTCCCAGGGGTAGTATCGCCACTCATTCATGGGTGTCAAATGAAGGTAGTAGTTCTTGCTGATAGCATCAGTGTCGTAAATGGCCAGACTTACCGCGGCATTCGCGATAAAATCCTCGAAGCTGAATGAGAGCGGGGAGAAGAGGTTAACAGCGTCAATAAGCCGACGGACCAGATACAGGTATTCCGCGCTGCCTCTTTTAGATTCGAATCCAGCAGTTCCCAATGTATCACTAGGCTGCCAGGCGAATCTACCAAGATGATCTACGGATTTGAAGACAGGTCCATCACCGGTGCCTGTCCGGTTGAAGAAATATTCGTCGATTCTTTCCACCTGTACATACACGCCGTAATACTCCCCGTTTACATAGAATTCCACATGTTCAGTGAGGGGAGTAGGACGCCCAAGTTGTCTGGACAGCAGGAGTCCGAGAGCATTTCGCATAAGCGAAAGATCTCTGTATTGAGCGTCAAGCAGAATATGAGAAGCATTTTCAATTGAAGGGTCGAACAGCTCTATTTTCCAGCTGAGCTTTGGCGACCATAGAGAAGACCCTCCTCTGAATCCCGCAAGGCAGCTGCATGCGCCGGCTTCCGTTTCAATGAATGCGGGAAGCTGGTAGTCGGCAAACGGATCGGAATATAGGCTGTCAAGAAGCTGGGGATCCATTTGCAGATGATACGAATCAAGAGATCCCTGAGTGCTCAGAATCAGTATGGCTCCAAGAATAATTTGCATTATCTTCTTTCATTAGTTTCAAGAGAATAGAAACAAGTATACAAATAAATATAACTATTGTATAAGAGTAATAGACTGTGCCCTGGGAGGAGAAGCGATGTCTGAAGAACTGATAAGCGATAGCAAACCTGTCGAAAAAAGCAATGAAGAACCGATTGAGCAAAACGATTCAGCAACGGACAAAAAAGTCACTATTCATGAGATAAGCTGCAGCAATTGCGGTGCTCCCCTTTCGTACATAGAAGGTGAGGCTGTCATCACCTGCGAATACTGCGGGACCACAACCATGCTTGCAGGCTTTGATAATATCGTTACAGTTGAATCACACTATCTGCTTCCTCCAAAAGTCGGCCGGGATGAAGCTATCGGGATCGCATCCTCCTGGCTTGAAAAAGGCTTTTACAGATCAAAGAATCTGCCCAGGAAGGTCAGCTGGAAGAAGACAGAGACCAAGGTTCTGCCTTACTGGATAGTCCGCTGTACTGGAAGCACTCACTGGAACGGGATGCAGAAACGAACAAAAACAATAGGCGAAGGAAAGAACAAGAAGACTGAGACCTACTGGGAACCTGTCCAGGGGCGTATCAAGGAAGACTATACATGGCCTGTGTACGCAAGGGAGGATGACTCTGAATTCTGGGGTATCCGAAACCTCGAGCCTGGAAGGCAATGTGTGTTTCCTGACTGGGGCAGATTTATCCTCAGATTTGGGGGTTCGAAAAAGGCACGCAATATCAACCTTCTAAAAGGCAAGAAGGATTTCTCAATTGATGAACTCAAGAAATTCAATATGCAGGAGCATATCATCAACGGCCAGGTAGTTCAGGAAAGAGCTGAGAGATCCGCAAGAGACCGGATAATCGAACTTCACCGTGAGAAGGCGGAAAGCAAAGCGACTAAAATCACCGATTGCGATACAACTGTTGATGTTCAGGGAGTTGATCTGGTCTACGTTCCGGTCTGGGAACTCGAGTATGGTTATAAGAACAAGGTCTACCACATACTTGTCGATGCCAGCCGACAGGAGGTTCTTTCGGGAGAAGCGCCTGTAGGTAAATGGGCAAAGGCAACCATCTTCGATATCATCTTCCTGTTGATTGCAGCAATTTTTGCAGCTATAGGCGGCACAACCAATGCTATCGCATGGCCTTGGATAGGGGCAGGTGTTTTCGGCGGAAGTGCTGTAGCCTACTCCATCTGGACCGCGACAATGAAGGAATGATCTTCCAGATTATTTAAAGCCAAGTCGGTAGAGCCTTGGATAATCTTCTGGAATAAGATCCCAGGCGACTATTCCATATTCGTTAATTTCCACATGTATGAAAGCTGTGTCCGGGAATGCTGTAAGGATTACCTGCCTGATTATCTCACCCTCAGGTGAGAAAACATCCCATAACAGTTCTTCTGAAGGGCCCCTCTGAGCCCAGAGGTTGCCTATGGAATCAACCCCTAGACGCTCCACTTGTGGAATGTATTCTGGAAGTTCTCCACTCAGGCGCTGACCCTCTCCATTTTCATCCTGTACCATGAATGTTGCAATGGGAATATTTAAATACCTCTCAATATCATCACTATGGAGGAGAATAGACTCGGAGCGCAATGTATCAACAGGCTGACCGTCCAGGCTGTATACCTCTATGAGATAATCTTCCGAATTCATTCTGTGTATGTAGACTTTTCCATTGTTTCCGGCCGCAACAGTCAGATAGCCCGGCCTGAAATCGTAGTCATCTTTACCGAAATCGAAAAGGTGAGTAAATAGTGTAACCTTTGGTTCCTCAGATATTCCCTCCCAGATACTGAGCTCATACCCCATCTTGTAGGTTCCCTCTATCTGGCGGGTGGGACAGGAGTACATGACGAAGCAGGAATCACCTGCAGCTGCCATAGTCAAGGGCATTTCAAAGCCCGGGTTGGATCTGCTGCCGAGGTATTCACCCTCGGCTGAGAAGAAACAGACTTCCATGCCCATCCAGTCAAATACTGCTATTCTCCCATCGCCCATAACTGTCATTGTGCCAGGAAGGGTAAATTCTCCTGGAGCTTCACCAATACCTCCAAAGGAAGAGACGAAATCACCATTCTCATCGAAGGTTGAAATAAGTCCCGATGATCTGTCGAAGAGGATAACATCCCCATCTGGCAGAACCTCCGCTTTTACTATGGAGCCGATCATGTAGCAGCTGTCACCCATGAGAACACCGATGGAATCGGTAACTATTAGTGTGTCAATTTCAGGACCGACTGGTTCTTCGATAATGACAGGGGGTTGTTCTCCGCCACAGGCGACAAGTAGCAGTGCAAATATGATAAGACAGAAGAACGGCTTCATCTTTTTTTCCTTACATTTGGTGTTTTGAATAATTAAATGATTACTGGAATGTATTGTCTGTATGCGGTTCACGCAAGATGTCTCTACACCCGATATCCGGTCTGGAACAAGTAAAGCCCCGAAAGATAGAATATTATAATAAATCCGAGTGGTAGAATGTTTGCGTAATTACGAAAAAATGTATTAAAATTGTCTGATACAAAACTAATATCCAACATTGTAACACAATATATACTAAATAGATAACAGTATATTCAGGTGAAATGATTGCACATTACGTCTTTCTGCAGTATTATTTACTGATAAATGACTTCAGAATGAACGGGGGATAAACCC
>DAOWAG010000374.1 GCA_030634715.1 Candidatus Aegiribacteria sp.
AACCGGGTATCTCTCAGAGCACCTTCTTTTCGAAAAAGGAAGGGCTGATGGAATCCTGCGTGAACTCAGGGAAGCCAGGAGCATGGCCAGGGAAATACTGGAAAGCCTGTCAGATGGAGTTCTTGTGATCGATAACTCCGGTTCCCCTATCAGTATTAACCGCTCTTGTCTCCAGATTCTTTCTCTTGGTGAAAACTGGCGTGAAATTATATGTAATACAGACATCTACACCATGCTGAGAGAGTACCAGATATCCGAAGGAATGTCCTCGATCATCGAGATCAGCGTGGGAGAGAGAGTTCTTGAATGCAGAATGGGTACACTTCTTGATCATTACGGCAAGTCTGCGGGAGCCCTTGCAGCACTGACTGATATAACGGAAACAATTGAACTGAAGAAACAGCTGCAGGAGCGGGAAAAACTTGCTGCGATCGGCAAGCTGTCCAGTACCCTTGCGCATGAAATCAGGAATCCACTGGCCTCGATGAGCGGTGCTGCTCATATACTGAGAATGGGATCAATTGACTGGAAAAAAACAGACAGAATGACCGAGCTCATCAGCAGTCAGGCAAAGAGAATATCGGAAATAATCGAGGGATACCTGGAACTCTCCAGAAAGAGCGCTGTTCTCTACAATAATCCGGTTTCGCTTGAAGCTGTCGCAATGGAAGCGGTTGATGTAGCAAAACAGGGATTTGGCTGGCAGACGGAGATAGAGCTGGATCTTGAAGGCAATTTCATAGTTTTCGGAAATCAATCCCGCCTTGTTCAGTTATTAACGAATATTATTCGTAACAGTGTTGAAGTTCTTGAGAATAAGCCTGATGGAAAGATAGGTATTTCCCTCATCAAATCACAGATGCAGGGCATGGCCGAAATGATTGTGACGGATAATGGTCCTGGCATTAAGGATGCTGTTATGAATGATATTTACGATCCGTTCTTCACTACGAAAGATGAGGGAACAGGTCTTGGACTGTATGTTGCCAGAAGAGTCGCTCGGGATCATAATGGTAGAATGGATATTGAGTCTGCTCCAGGAAAGGGAACAACGGTGAGAGTAATAATTCCAATTGCTCCACCTGATGTTGTTACACATGAAACCGGAGGTATCGAGCATGGATAATCAGCTTTCAATCATGATTGTGGATGATGAGAAACCTATGCTTGAATGGCTCTCGATTCTTCTTGAGCAGCAGGGGTATTCGGTTACGTGCTTCTCCGATGGCAGGGAGGCTGTAGTCGAAGGCAGGAAGAATATGCCGGACATTCTTATAGTTGATGTCAAAATGCCGGGTATAAGCGGACTTGAGGTTCTATCCAGACTTCGCGAAAAATCTCCTGAATTAATAGGTATTGTGATAACAGCGTTTTCCAGTGTTGATTCAGCAGTCCAGGCGATGCGCAAAGGTGCCACCGACTACCTGATCAAACCTTTCGAAGTTGATCAGCTCCTTGTGGCAATCGAGAAAGCTCTTGGTGAACAGAAGGTCAGGATAGAGAACAGAGAACTAAGGAAAAAGATTCGTTCACGGTTCAGTATTGAAGGAATAATCGGGAAGTCAAAGCCGATAATCGATCTTCTTGAAGAAGTCCGGATGGTGGCGGATAAGGACAGTACTGTTCTGATATCAGGAGAGAGCGGTACAGGAAAGGAACTCATAGCCAGAGCTATTCATACAATAAGCCCAAGAGCTGAAGAACCGTTTCTTGGTGTAAGCTGCGGCAGCTTTTCTCAAAGCCTTCTTGAAAGTGAATTGTTTGGCCACCTGAAGGGATCGTTCACAGGCGCACACAGAGACAAGGAGGGTCTGCTGGTCGCGGCAAAAGGTGGAACATTCTTCCTTGATGAAGTGGGAGAGCTTGACAGGGAGCTGCAGG
>DAOWAG010000158.1 GCA_030634715.1 Candidatus Aegiribacteria sp.
ACCGGTAATTAGTCATTGAGGAGGCAAATCCGGATGCGAATAGAAGCATGATCAGCGCGCAGAAAATCCCCAGAGCTGTTCCAGCTCTTCTGCTGTCAGTTGTTCTGATAAAAAGTTTTGCGGCTCTGATCAGAGCATTCAGAAATATTGAGAGAAGTACTACCACACCAGTAATACCCATCACGAGTGCAGTTTGAAAGTAAGAACTGTCTACATAGAACAGAGTCCTTACTTCTCCGATTTCAGGCTTGAAATACGTAATTGTCGAACCGAGTCCTCTGCCAATCAACATGTTTGAACCACTGATCCTGTCCATTACCGCACTCCAGGATATTAATCTTGAAAGGACGGAAACGTCAGTAAGATAACTGCCGGATTCATGACCGGTTCGCTGAGCTACATCAGCTGCTGACAGTATTCCCATCGCGGATATGGAAAACACGATAAGAATAACAAAGCCGGCCAGCACCGTAAGTGAGACTATCATCCGTTTGCCAAGCGGGATATTGTCTCTCTTTCTGAACAGATTGAGAATCCATGCTGAAGCAAGTGCGAGAAATATACCACCCCACAATCCTCTTGTCTGAGAAAGGATGAGAGCTCCACCCATGAAGACGATGGATGGTAGAATGAAAATAATCGGAGGGCGAGTCTTCCATGATTTCCATAGTTTACCTGTTAGAAGCAGCAGTATTGCTCCAATAGCATTCGGCTGTCTTGTTCCGATTCTGAGACCTGTTTCGTCTCGATAGTATACGCCTTCACCCGAACCGAAGACCCCTTTGATCACAAAAATAAATCCGCCAATAATCCCTGATGTTAAAACCACCCGCCAGACAAGTTCTCTGGATTTATCATCAGATAACACCCACAACAGTGGGAAGTAGAGCAAGTAGGCTCCAAAGGTTTTTATCTGCTGACCAATGAAATCAGGTGTGTTGCCGATAGTAAATCCTCTGAATGCTGCAATTGCAATAAAGAATACGAACAGGGAAATAAGGTAACCCTGCGGGCCGGTCTTTATTCCCTTCATTGATCTGTCAGGAAGAGAAAGTATCCATAACCAGAGAAGCCATATTGTAAGAAGATCATCTACCCTCAAGGAGATAAACCCCAGATACAGCTGAGCGGAGCTGAGTTGTGTGATTGTCAGAATGATCTGGAGACCGAAAATCACCGCTAGAACTCTTATCGATGATCCTGCAAGGAGGAACAGGATGGCTGGAACAGCGAGTATCGCTACTCCAATAAGAAATTTGTCGAGAATCATCGAAATAATCATTACAAAACCGATGGTTATCAGTCCCGCAACAGTTATTCTGGATGTGGGTTTCTGTGTATTTGATCCCCACAGATTCAAAGAACCGGGAATATTCAATTTACTGTCTCCTGTGTCCGCACCGCATCAACTGCTTCGGTTCTTATCTGAGTTATCCTTTCTAAACGGATGACCCATTGGATACGAAGCTGTCCGTATAATCTGAACATGAGATCATAAGAAGGGTCATGTCATCATGCGCTGGAACCTGATTACGGTACGTTTCAAGTGTGTCAAGAAGTTTTTCAAGGATAACAGATGATCTGGATGACTCATGCTCTGTCACGAAATCTGTCAGTCTTTGCACTCCGAATTCCTCTTCATCATCCACTCTCATACTCTCCGTGATACCATCCGTATAAAGAAGAAGCCTTTTATTGTCAAAGAGATGAGCGACTGAGGTCATATACTCGGTATCTTCAATGACGCCTAGAACAAGCCCTCCTTCCGATAGTTTCTCAACTGTTCCATTCCCATTGATGAGCAGTGGAGGATCGTGCCCGGCACAGCAGTAGCTGAGAGTTCCCTTTCCAGGGTCGAGAACACCATAGAAAAACGTTATGAATTTATCATCAGGCATTCTATTGCTTATCAACCGGTTCAATCTTTCAACAACACCTCCCGCATCGGCACCCATCCCCGGAGCAACCGCGTGAAGAGCAGACTGCAGCGCAGCCATCAGAAGTGCAGCGGCAGTACCCTTTCCGGATACGTCAGCTATAGCGATTCCGCACAAATCATCAGGAAGTTCAATTACATCGTAGTAATCACCGCCAACCTGACTGCTCTGAACGCTGATGCCGGCAATGTCAAAACCTTTCATCTCAGGAATATTTCCGGGAAGAAGTTCCTCCTGTATTGATCTGGCAATAGCAAGTTCTTCCTGGTATCTCAATCGTTCGATTTCAGTTTCCATAAGCCTGGCATTCTCTATGGCCGCAGCTATCTGACGGGCAAATGTCTCAAAAAGACCTCTGGATTCGTTCATGAAGCCGAACTGACGGGCTGTAGATGCGTACAGGATACCTACAGTCTTCTTCCTGACTTTAAGAAGAGCAGCAAGAACAGAACCGGGAGAGGGTGAATTCCTTCCAGCAATTTTGGACAGTGAACTTGACGGATATCTGTTCAGCAGAAGTGTTCCTCCAGAATCCTCAAGCTCCTGCAGCACTTTTGAATGCCATTCATCCGGAAAAAAGGATTCCTGAGATCTGATGTTTGCAGTCGTCCAGTGACTGAATGTGCTGTCATGCACCTTAACAGCCCAGCATATATCTGCTCCGGAGAGTCTTCTGCCAAGGGTTGTTGAAGATGATACGATTATTTCTTCATCAAAAGTCGAATAGATGGATTGTCCCAACCCATCCAGTATTCTCAATTGATCCAGTTTTCTGTCGACAAGCCTCGCGGAAGGCAGAAGGAAAAGAATCGACAGGGCTGCAATTGCGCTGAAAATCAGCAGGATTGTAAATACACTTCCAACAAGAGTACCCAGAGCAAGTGATGAGAAGGTCAATTTGTCCGAAAAATACAGCAGCAACACAGACTGTGCGAGTACAAGCACAATAATTGAACCTGAAAGCGCAAGATATTTCTTCCACCTGTTAAGGTAATGTATCCATTTTGTTCTGAATCCATTGACAATGGATAATATCATGAGAAGCACATACAAAGGACTGATAGAGAGGAGAATGTCAGCTTTGTCAAATCCGGAAACAGCCTGGTGCACCAGCTGTTCAAGACCGAATGAAACATACAGTATGCGAAGAAGCAATGTAATTAATAAAACGCGGAACCAGAAGAGGGTTCCCTTACGTCTTTCAACAAGAACAAGATATTTCAAACATATCAGCAGCGCGAGTGAAGCTGTGGCAGCGACTATCAGTGCTATTAGCCGAAGGAAGGCTCCAGATTCATCGACCACTCCCTCGGTGAGCAACATTGAATCATCCCGAGCAACATTCGATCCGGAGTAGACTGTTCTGATCAGGATTTCAGCGGTAGCAGAAGTTACATTTCCAACAGCTCCAAGAGTTCTGCCTACTGCACCTGTACCGCTGAATACTGCTACGTTTCTGATAGCCTCGCCGCCGGAGCTGGCCAGACTGTCAATACTGCTCTGTATTTCCCGGTTGAAAGAAAATACAGAACTGTCGGAGAGTTGTGTGTGCTGATCTGCAGTGTCCGCTGAAAAAGACTCTCCTGTATCCTGAACTTGGACTGATTCCTCATCAATGGAAGGCTCGATGAATAATGCAAGAGCAAATACAAATGCAGCAAGCAATATTGTGAGTGCAAGCACATTGGTCATCTGAAGCTTCGATATGAATCGCTCAAGAAGAACATAGAGAAGAAGCGCGCCAAGACAGGCAGCTGCTTCGGAAAGATTGAAGCTGCCTGGTTCTGAACTCAGAAAAAACAGGGGAAGAAACAGAAGCAGTGCCAGGACAGCAACCAGCAGTCTTCCCGGTACTCCTGGATTAAATCGCATTTCTAATGCCCCATATATCTGCTTCTATCTCAGTTACCCTTTCTCTTCAGAGCTTCCCCGATTTGAGGAATATCGATTTCCATACTCTCTCCGGTTTTCATATCCCGAATTGTGACATGTCCGGAATCGACTTCATCCGGACCGATTACGATAACATGCCTGATTGCTTTCCTGTCAGCTATTTTAAATTGCTTGGACAGGTTCTTGCGACTGAGATCCATCTCTACCGTTACATCAGCATCGCGCAGGCGCTCGGCAAGATTCAGAGCAAATTCTCTCTGCTCATCCGTACAGACAGCTAGAAAGATATCCGCGGGATGTGAAAGAGCCAGGTCATCAGGAATCAGGTCATATGTCTGAAGGAACAGTTTAAGAGTAAGAATACCCAGACCAAAT
>DAOWAG010000128.1 GCA_030634715.1 Candidatus Aegiribacteria sp.
CGGAAGTCTGTGTCTTGAACGCTATCGCTGTTGCCGGCACAAGAACACTTGTATTCCGGGACATGTGCCATGGCTGCGCCAGCTGTATGTATGTCTGTCCTGAAAACGCAATTACTGAAATCCTGCATGCCACAGGCAAAATAGAGGGCGGACAGGCCTCCTCAGTAGATTTTGCAAGAGGTATCATGAATATAGGGCAGGCGATGCCCGTTCCGACAATCACCTCTTTATTGAAAGAATACCTTCCTCGAGAACGGGAAGGCCTTGTGATAATAGATGCTCCACCCGGAACATCCTGTCCAGTCGTGGAAGCAGTCAGCAGAAGCGATTACGTTGTGCTTGTAACGGAGCCGACCCCCTTTGGTCTGCATGATCTGAAAGCAGCGGTCGATGTCGTTGTAAATCAACTCGGTATCCAGGCGGGAGTTATAATCAACAGGGATGGAATCGGTGACATGGGAGTAGAGGAATACTGCAAATCAGAAAACCTCCCCATTCTTGCCAGAATACCTATGAAACGGAGCATTGCAGAGGTGCTGTCAAAGGGAATTCCTCTGATTCAAGGTTATCCTGAATACAGGAAAGTATTTCAGGATATCCTTAGCGGAATTCGGAAAGAAATATCTCCATGAGGCAGATCGTCATACTAAGCGGAAAGGGAGGAACAGGTAAAACATCTCTCACCGCAGCCCTTGCGCATCTTGCGTTCGACGCAAATGAACTTGTTCTCGCTGATGCGGATGTTGATGCTGCCAATCTGGAGATTCTACTAAAACCTGTATTGCTGGATAAACATTCATTCGAGGGTGGTTTCAAGGCTGAAATTGATACCGGGACTTGTAACGGTTGCGGAAGATGCTTTGATGTGTGCAGATATGATGCAGTCATTCCTCCAATGCCAAATCAGGAACCAGGTGAACATAGAATAGACAGAATTAGCTGTGAGGGATGTAACTCCTGTCTTTATCAATGCCCCGTGAACGCGATCAGCAGCCACAGAGCAATAGCGGGAAAATGGTTTCAATCCAGATCTCTATTTGGACCACTTTTTCATGCGGAAATGAAAGCTGGAGAAGAGAATTCCGGAAAGCTGGTAACAATTGTGAAGAATGCTGCCATTGAACTCGGTGAGAGAAATGGCTGCGCACTTTTCATTGTTGATGGTCCACCTGGAATCGGCTGTCCGGTTATAGCAGCAGCAGCAGGTGCTGATCTTGCCGTAATATCAACAGAACCAGGTGTTTCTGCCATTCATGATCTTTCGAGAATACTCGGAACAGTAAGACATTTCGGAATAACTCCAGCCGTGTGTATTAACAGGAGTGATATAAATCCAGCCAAGACTGCTGAAATCGAAGCGTTCTGCAAGAATGAGAATATCATTCTTTTAGGTAGGATCCCTTATGATGATTCAGTGACGTTTGCCATGTCTAAGGGGATGCCCGTAACCGCTTTTGCCCCAGACTCTCCCGCCTCAGCAGCAATCAGAGAGATCTGGAAAACTCTTTCCACTCTGCCATAGGAAGCCGGAACGGAACACATCGAATTATTGTCAGAGGAATCTGGAAGTGAAACTGATATTTCTTTCCCTGTTGACTCTGAATATTTAAATTAAATATCATTACCATGTACTAAGTAGCAGATATGATTTCAACTGGAGTTGAATATGAAGGATCAACAGAGTCCTGAATTAGCTGCGGCAAGACTGGCAAAGGCTGTGTCTTCAAAGGAAACTTCTGAGGAAAGATTTGAAGCTCTTTCCACTTTTATTTCTGGATTTGAACCAGACAACATTGGACCTATTCTGGGCGTGATTATTAACGATTCCTGTAAACGGATTGAAGCAGGTCTTACTTTTCTGTTCCTAATGGACAGATCCCGCCTTTCAAGCCATCACCCGGAATGGAAGTGGTCTGTTCTTTTTGACTGGTTCTCAAAAACATCTCTTGAGGCAGCCTGGGACATGTTCGACAGGACTCCGTCAAGCACAAGAAAACACATCTACGCAAAATTTTCAATGCTTATCGAGATGATCTACATTCTGATTCAGGACGATCTTCTCGACCCTGATGTTGACCTTGACTGTTCAGGAGCTGACATTGCTATAAGAGTGCTGAAAGGTAAAGAGCCAACCAGCAGTATTTTTTATATCAGCCTCAGTTCATTCCCGACAAATCTTCGCAAATTCATGAAGGAAATCCTCTCCGAGATGGATTTCATAGAAAAAATCCCAGGTCAGTGGCAGTTCGCTTTCAGTACGGAAATGCTGAAAGACTACTCTATGGGGAACAATCTGAGTTCTCACAAGGGTACCGGACAGATGTCTCAGGCCATGGCTCAGAGAAACGCTGAGAATTTAATCAAACGCCTTGAGCTGCTGATGAAAACACTGCAGATGTTCCCCTCCGGTCACCCGTCAATTGATCCTTCTACGGAATCCTTCACCAGCATCCTTTTGAAGTTTCTCAGTGAAAATACCCAGGTTACTCTGTCCATAATGGGCGATACCATTATGGTTAACGATCTACGGGTGGAGAGAAAAAGTATCGGAACCAGTGCATTTATACGTTCTTTTTCAGACAGAAAGATAAGCAGCATTTCTTTCAGTCCCGGGATAACCGGAGATCAGATTCAGACTTTCGCGAAGATATTCAACAGACCTCCAGTTTATATAGCTGAGCATGGTGGAATGGCCAGACTGATTGAGCTTCGGGGACTTGATACCATTTCAATAAACCGTTTCCACTACGAGCTTATCTCGGAAAAGGGTGATTCAGACCGGACACTCGCTCGAAGCGAAGTAACTGTTGAAGACGCAATATTTTCCGAACTCATAGACAGGCTGGAAAGAGGAGACAGCATTGATACTCTTCCTGGCAAGAATATTGGTGATGCTCTGAAGTTCGTTCTTGCTGCCGCGAAGGAGGATAAAGAAGAGCAGCGAGGTTTAATCGCAAGGTTTATAACTGTACTTGACCCATCTCTACTGGAAAAGGGACTGTTATCAAATATATACGTTCAACGCGGAATGGCTTGGAAAGCGATTCGCAGGATTATTGACAGTCTTCTGCGCAGCCTGGCTTCACCTGATCCGGATGTCCGTCACAAAACCGTTGGAAAACTCCAGGACATGGCTCTTCTGGCAATTGAGCGCGGAAAGGAGAATTCCTCCTCACAAATTATCGAGAATATTTCAAGAGCACTGAAGCGGGAGCATGATCCTGATGTGCTATACAGAGCAGTAATTCTAACCGCTTCGCTTATGGAAACTCTTCTGGCTCACGGTAACATGTCTATTGCGCTAAAAGCCGGTAAAATCCTGAGTAATCTTCAGGCAATGCAGTATCCGAGGACGGAGCTTGAAGCAGCCAGAAAAAGATCGCTTTCTGAAGCCCAGAGGAAACTTGACACTCTCTCGGCAGCAGAAGCAGTAGTTCCCAGACTGCTTTCAGATGACATAAATGTTTCAAAAGAAGCCGAACAGTTGTCTGCAATTCTACCGCCCGAGAATCTTGTTTCACAGCTTGTCGATATATTTCACGAAGACAATAGACGGCTCCGAGCTAAAGCATTTAAAATTCTCCTTAATATGGGGGAAAGAGGTCTTTCCCCGATTCACAACAAACTGATGGAAATAGTTACAGCTTTTAATTCTCAAGTAGATAGAGCTTCGTTCAGTCTTCCGGACACTGACTGGTACACAGCTCGAAACATGATTCAGGTTCTTCGGGATATTGGATCTACATCCAGTGAAACCGTTCTTGCGGATTTATGCAGAATACCGGATGCAAGGATAAAGAGAGAGTGTCTTCTAGCTCTTATAAAAAGTTCAAACACTACAGCTGAAAGCCTTGCTTTGCATCTTATTTCGGATGAGTCCCTTGAGGTAGCGATTATCGCCCTGAATATCCTCACAAAGCAGGCTGCTTTCAATCCTGCTTACATTCCGAAGATAATTTACGCCTTTCACAGGAATAAGCAGATCAGACCGGAGATTATGGACTCTTTCAGCATTCTTGGTAGTCAGGAACAGGTCAGGGATTTCCTTCTGAAATGCTTGGATGAGGGGGAATCCGGTCAGCTGTTTGAAAACTCAAACCTCGTTTCAGGAGCTTTCCGAATATTGAAAAGATATGGCGGGAACATGGAACTGCGTGCTCTTGAGGAGTTGCTTTCTAAGGTTGAAGGCGGTTTTCTGAAAAAAAGCAAGATCAATCGGCAACTTCTTCAGGAATTGAAGGATGTGGTTCTATCTCTGCAGCTGTCCGCCGATGTAATTCAGGCCGAAAATAAGAAACCGGATGACGATGAAATCACAGTTCTCGGTAATTATTAATCCTGAGACAATAAGCATTTACATATCCTGAATCCTGCTGCAACTTGAATCAGGTTGAAGCAAACAGTGTGAGTTCGACCTGGTGGTATTGGATCAATCCATCCGGCTCTTCATGTAGGCTATTCCACCACTTATAATTCCCGCAGATGTCAGACCCATACCCGCATATGATCCAAAACGCAGAGCTATCTGCAGCACCTGATTATGATCGGAATCGAAAGTATCGACAAAGTCCAGTCTTGCGGCAATCCCCACCCAGTCTTTCCAACCAGCGGAAAACTCGACTGTGTAACCGGCAAATCCATCGGGAAACGGACTGTCAGTCAGGATAAGGCCTGGAGAGAGATCGAGATGGAAGTCGTCATCCAGGTGATGTCTGA
>DAOWAG010000297.1 GCA_030634715.1 Candidatus Aegiribacteria sp.
AAAGTAACTATTCTTCCAGCGACTGATCTTGATCTTGTACTGGAAAATCTGGTTAATTCCGAGAGTTCTGTTCTTGTTATCGATTCGATCCAGACACTGTATTCACCTGATCTTTCCAGTGCTCCGGGATCTGTATCCCAGGTCAGACACTGCACTTCAGAGATTATCAGAACATGCAAGTCGCGGGGAGTAACAGCGTTCATAGTGGGGCATATTACCAAGACAGGCTCTCTGGCCGGTCCAAAAGTTCTCGAGCATCTGGTTGATGCAGTAATTTACTTCGAAGGAGATGGTGATCGTATGTATCGCCTTCTCAGGGCTGCAAAGAACAGATTCGGTTCAACAAATGAACTCGGTGTTTTTGAAATGACAGCCGAGGGATTGAAAAGTGTCAGCGAAGCTTCCGCCTATTTCCTTAGAAGGGAGGATGACAGAAGAACGGGAACCGTCGTTACCGCGGTTATAGAAGGAACCAGACCGTTCCTTGTTGAAGTTCAGGCTCTTACAAGTGCCACAAGGTACGGGTATCCGCAAAGGAGCGTTAACGGTATGGATTCCCGCAGACTTCCGATGCTTCTCGCAGTTCTTGAGAAAAGATGCGGGATGGATCTCGGCAATCAGGATGTCTATGTAAATGTTGCCGGTGGAGCCAGTCTTGCAGACCCTGGTGCTGATCTGGGTGTCTGTCTGGCTGTGGCTTCCAGCAGACTTGATAAGCCGGTTAGAAAAGGTATCACCGTCAGCAGCGAAATCGGACTTGGTGGTGAACTCAGACCGGTAACACATTTCGACCTGAGATTGAGTGAGACGCTCAATCTCGGATTCATTACACTGGCAGGAGCTATTGATAATACGAAGAATGCCAGTAACGGAGCTGAAGGTTACCTCAATTTATTCAATTCAATAGAGGGCCTTCTCTCAGATGGTTCAGAAGAAGGAGGAAACTGGTTATGAAAATTTCGGGCTGGGAAGTACGTGTACTTTTCATTCTTGTTCTCGGCCTGCTGGGGACATTCGCATTTGATGGTTTTTCACCGTCCCCATGGTTTGGACTTACAGGGCTTGGAATTGGGCTGCTTGCTGTATTACTGCAGACGGCATTTGTCAAACTTCCAGCAGATGAGATAATCTATACAACAGTTGGAGCAATTATAGGGCTGATCTCAGGAATTCTTGTTATCGTAGCCCTGCGCATGGGTAATCTTATTATATCGGATTCCGGTGTTACACCGCTTGTAATGATACCATTTGCTTTTGCTTATGTTTTCGGACATGTGGCACTCACGAAGGGGAAGAGGCTTAACCTTCTTACGGCAGAAGAGATGAGCGAGCAGACCAAGACTCCTGTTCTTGTCGATATGTCCGCTGTTATTGATGGAAGGGTTGCTGATCTGGTGCTTGCAGGTCTGGTACGAGGTCCTTTCATACTGCCAAGCTCTATTAAGAGCAATCTTGAGGAGATGTCCGATTCGGATGATATCATCGAGCGAGGCCGTGGAAGACGCGGAGCCGAGACCCTCGAACGTCTTGAAGAGACAGCAGGAAATTCAGGTGGTCTGGAATACAGAGATTTCGGAAAACCTGAGAAAGAACGGTTCCGTATACTTGACTTGCTTCAAAAAGAAGGAATATCTCTTCTCAGCAGCGATAAGGATATTCTTGATATAGCTATCAAAGAGGGTAACCATGTCATTAACCTTGAGGAGGTTGGTCCTGCCTCAAGACCGGTTACTCTTCCTGGAGAGATTCTATCTTTGAAACTGGTTCGCAAAGGGAGGAATCCCAAACAGGCTGTGGGATTCATGGATGATGGAACCATGATTGTAGTAGAAGATGCTGAAGACAGAATTGGCGACACAATTGAGGTTCAGGCTCATACTACTTTCAGATCTTCTGGAGGAACCATGGTCTTCACCAGACTTTTACAGAACGGTGACGATAACCGCCTGGAGCAAATGAAGCAAAGTAATACATAGAATACTGGGGAGTATGCAAAAAAAAAACTGGGGAGCCGTAATTGTTGCTGCTGGGACTGGCTCGAGGTTTGCATCCGATACGCCCAAGCAGTTTCTCAGACTTCGAGGTAAACCTCTTATTGACTGGTCAATAGATGCGTTTTCCAGTATAGCGGAGATCTCTGAAATTGTTGTTGTTCTGCCAAGGGATGAAGGTCTGTGGCAACCGTACTGGAAACCTTCAGGAAAAGTGAGAACCGTTTCCGGAGGTCTGCGGCGGCAGGATTCAGTTCTGGAGGGTTTGAAGGCGCTTGGATCCTGCAGGTGGGTTCTAGTTCACGATGCTGCTCGTCCTCTGATATCAGACGGGATTATTCGCCGGGTTATGAGAGGAACAGTGGAAACAGGAGCAGCAGTGCCTGTGATATCAGTCAGAGATACAGTTAAGAGAATATCTTCTCATGGTGCTGTCAGCGGAACTGTTCCCAGAGATGATCTGAGACTGAGTCAGACACCTCAGG
>DAOWAG010000323.1 GCA_030634715.1 Candidatus Aegiribacteria sp.
CAGGTTGATCGAATTGAATATGCTGAACTCGATCCATATTATCTTCGGGTGATTGATCTTTATTCAACAGAACTCATGCGGACTGAGCTTGGAGATGAAAGAGTAACTGTCAGTTACATAGACGGCAGGCTTCTTCTGCGGGAGACATCAAATACATATGATGTGGTTCTGATCGGGTTTTCCGATCCACAGACTTTGCAGCCAAACAGATTGTTCACCGAGGAATTCTTCACTCTTGTCAGGAACAGATTGAATGATGATGGAATTCTGGTCGTCAGTTCATCGGGTTCATTGAGTTATATGGGAGATGAACTGAGGAATCTCAACAGCTGTATCCTGAATACTCTCAAAGCTGTTTATCCGTATGTCCTCATAATACCGGGGGACTGCAAAAACCTGTTCCTTGCTTCCTCATCCGAGGAGATAACTTCGATAGATCATAATCTACTCGCTGACAGGCTTGCACAGCGAAATATCAGTACAGATCTCGTTACGCCGGGATATATCGCGTACAAGCTTGAGCCCCGGTGGTTGGATTATTTTATGTCATCCACAGAGAACGCTACAGAAGAGATAAATCGGGATTTCCGACCCATAGGAGTGTTTTACGGTTACTCTTACTGGAATGCGCAATTCTCGCCATCACTGAGAAAAATCTGCGGATGGTTCGAAAAAGTAAACATAAGCATGATTCTCATTGTTACTGCTTCTTTTGTATTGCTGTTCCTTCTTCTCAGTCATGTATTCCCGGGAATTATCCGAGCTTGTGTGCCTGTTGCCGTTGCTTCAACAGGCTTTGCGGGAATGGTTCTCAATCTGGCTTTGATCTTCGCTTTTCAAACGCTCTACGGTTATGTCTACTACCAGATTGGAATTCTGATAACAACATTCATGGTCGGAGTCGCTGCAGGAAGCGCTTTCATGACTTCAAGACTGGAGAGGATCAGGAAGGACTTCGCCGTACTGCTTGGAACGGAAATAGCCATTATTACACTTTCCGGGCTGCTTACACTGACATTTCTTCTTTTCAATTCAAACATCAGTTTTCCGGACAGATCTTTTCTGCTTCGTGCAGTTTTTCTTATTCTGTTTTTCCTCATAGGTGCTCTAATTGGCTTGCAGTTTCCGCTGGCCAGCAAAATTCATCTGAAATCCTGTTGCAGCCTTAGTAGAACAGCAGGGTTAATCTACAGTTCTGATCTGCTTGGAGGGTGGATAGGTGGGATAATCAGCGGAGTTATTCTTCTGCCTTTACTTGGACTTGTGGAAACCTGTATTCTGATTATTTCTGTAAAGTTTGGCAGTTTCATTATTCTGTATCTATCAGCAAAAAGATTGTCATTATGAAGCGGGGTCTGAATTCGACTCCTAACCTGCAAATGTAGTTACATGGTTGGTGAAATTCGAGGGCTAATCAGTAATCTCCCTGAGCATTTTCCTGTAGAGTCTTCTGGCTTCAAGCATGAAGTCGTTAAATCTCCCATCCTTGAAATCCGGAAAACTGTGGTCGGGAGCCAAAAATGAACCGTGGCCGTACCTGAGACAGGTGTGAGCCCAGACACCTCTACCCATGTAGATCTTATCGGGAGCGCTCTTGTATGAGGCAAGAACAAGTTTGCAGTAATCAAGGTAACCGGGGTCGATGTTCACTTTGCGATCACCCTTCTTATCAAGAGAGTCTAGTTCAATGCTTTCACAGAAATATTTCCATTCTGCAAGCTCTGAAGCATCGCATAGCTTACTGAAACAGAACCAGCGCCTTGAGAGGGAATACCCCATTTCTTTCTCGTAGTAATCCGAAAGATCAAACGGATAAAGCGGACTTTCAAGCTCTGCTTTTCCGAATCTGGATTCAAGCAGTATCCGCGCAATTTCTTTAAGCTTATCCTCAAGGGAGATGATGCTGATGATAATCAGCACAGGGGGAACTTCTACCTGTCCTGACATAGCTTCCTCCATTCCTTGAGTGCAGCATCAGCAACAGTCCGATTCAATCCGAAGTGCTCCTCAATCTGACCGGAGTAGTTATCCCGAAGTTTCTCATTCTGCTTTTTCTCCTTATCGACAATGCGAAGGTTCATATTGTGAGCGGATAATCGTCGATCCTCACTTCGACAGTTCAGATGAAGGCTATTCATACCTGTAGCGTCAAACGACATCTGCCAGAGTTTTCTCAATTCCGCATGGCTTACCGGTTTCATCCGTACTTTATATCTCCACTGCCGATTATCCCCCTCCATCGTATACATATCATATGACTCACC
>DAOWAG010000110.1 GCA_030634715.1 Candidatus Aegiribacteria sp.
AAATTTTACAGGACAATCCACGTTGTTGGTACGAACGGAAAAGGCAGCACAACTGCTTTGCTTTCGGAAATTCTGCTGCACCTGGGCTGCAAAGTTGGCAGAATTACCTCTCCTCATCTCCTTCATTATCGGGAAAGAACGGCAATTAATAATGTCTGGATACCTGAGGAATCCGTTATTGAGTTTGTGGACCTTTTCAGAGATAGGATCGAGGAGCACAGCGCAACTTTCTTTGAGATAACAACTGTTATGTCGGCGTGGTACTTTCAGAAGAGAGGTGTCGATTTTGTTATCGCCGAGGCTGGCCTTGGCGGAAGACTTGATGCTACGAGACTCCTGAATGGTGAATGCACCATTTTCACAGGTGTCGAACTCGAACACAGGCGTATACTTGGATACACGGAACATGCCATTGCAGCTGAAAAAGTAGCCATTGCACGTTCCGGTTCAACACTTATCGCGTTTGAGCAGAAGCCTGAAGTTGAAGAGGTTTTGACTGCTGCTGAAAAAACCGGAAACCTCATTCGCATAAGACCCGAACCGACGGACTTATCACCGCTTCCGGGAGAACATCAGAGACGTAATGCCGGACTGGCTCTGTCCGCGGTCCTGATATGTTCCGGCTGTTCAAAGGAAGAGGTACATTCGGCATTAGAGATATCCTGCAAAACTCTAAGATGGCCGGGACGACTTGATCTGCATTCAGGGTCACCATCCATACTCTTCGATGTTGCTCATAGTCCTGGTTCGGTCAAGTACCTGGTTGAATATCTGAAGAAAAACTGGAAAACTCCGGTCCCGGCTGTAGTGGGATTTCTTGAAGACAAATTCTGGAAAGAAATGACAGAGCAGCTTAGCGAGGTTCTGAATCCTGTCGTAACAACTAATCCTCTGAATGAGAGATCCCTTCCAGCAAACACTCTGTCGCAGCGCTTTCTGGATGTAGGTGTGGAAGCGTTCTGGAGAGATGATATCGGTGAAGCAATGAACCATGCGCGGTCTATCCAGTCTGATTTGATTGTTGTAACCGGTTCTTTCTTCGTTGTTGGATACGCGATGCATCATGCCTGGCGGAATGAGTGGATAGCTCTGCCGGAAAATGGTATTGAGCAGAATCAGCTGTTCCAAAACGTTGACAGTTATCATCAGGCTGATGTATAGGTATTGCTTCTGAAAAATAGAGATTCAGTTCGGAAAACTGGAGGTTTGGATTAAATGACCGATAAGAAAACCGCTGTCTCAGGGCAGGTTGATCCGGTGAAAGAAGATAACAGAGCAGCTCCCTTTACACTGACCAATTACATACTGTTCGGTGTCGGTTTGCTGGACATAATCATCGGATGGTTTCTGCTTCGAAGCGGACACATTACAATCGCTCCAATTATGCTTATCGCAGGTTACTGCGTAATCATACCTCTTGCGATCATGCTCAGAAAGAAAAAAGCGGAAAACGCCTGAAGTGAGATACTTTCCAGCGGTATTTCTGACGATTATTCTTGTATCCTGTGATAGTAACAATGATATATTCTCTCTTCCTGAACCACGAACGCTTATCGAACAGGACACTGCTTTCGTAACTGTTCCCGGCGGAACATTCATAACGGACGAGGATGATACTCTGGAGATCCGCGGTTTCCGATTTGGGAGATATGAAGTTACAAACAGGCTGTTCTACAACCTTGCTGATAATGCTGGAATTGAACTCCCGCCCGATCCGGTTTTTCCGGGAATGGAGAAGTATCTCTTCAATTATCCAGATTATCCCGTTGTGAATGTCAGTATGGATGAAGCCGCCTCAGCAGCAGCAGAAATGGGAGGCAGGCTGCCCACTCGAGCGGAATGGGAATATGCAGCTTCACTCGGAATATCGGGGGATATTTCCGGGCAGTATCCGTGGGGACCGCTGGATCCTGCCGATGCTGAATATCCCGCTAACTACCTTGCGGGAGATGAATGGGAAACAAGAGGGTATGACGGATACCTCTGGACGGCTCCGGTGGATTCTTTCTCGTTGTCCGACGCGGGTTTTGCCTGTCAGTCTGGAAATGTTGCTGAATGGACTATGTCTGCGGATTCACTTGCGCCAGTCTGCGGTGGTGCGTGGTTGTCACCTGCGGGTGATATCACGATCAGAAGCGTAAAATACCTGGCTCCGGGCGACCGTGCCCGTCATATTGGCTTCCGCATCCTTCTTCCAGGGTTGTAGCAAATCTCGAATCCGGTAACGGAGCAAAAGGAGAGTTTCCATTATGCAGGTTATTTCTCATTTTCTGCTGATTCTTCTCGTTTCCATTGATTCACCATCTCAAAATCGAGGTGAATTCTCTTCAATCGATGTTCCACCTGGTGGTTATGCCTGGTCAATTTATGATGAATTCTCAGGACCTCTGGCATTCACTGCTGTTTCAACCTTCGCTCCCGGTCCGTGGTCTTTTATTGATGATCAGAGATTGCGTGAAGTCCTTACGGAACCCGCACTGGAAGCACTTGATTTAACTGATGAATGGCTGATTTCCGATCTCCAGGTACGATTTACTGATCTTCTTTTTGAACCTGTTGATGTGTCTTCTCCTGTCTGGCCATCTTTTGCTCATGTGAACGATGATTATGCTTTGGATCTTATTATGACAGATGCTGATGGCAATATTCATGCATTTGTCGCTCCATACTGGGAAGAGTCAACGAGTTCTATTGAGGATATTGAATCCCAGGCATTCTGTGACATCAATAACGATGGACACGCTGATACTGCTCTGATAAGCGATGAGGGAATACTTACTATTAAAAGCGGAAACCTGCTCATTCTTACCGTTGAAGGATTCGATTTCTCAGCTGTAACAGGCGTAGCTCTTTCCGATATGGAAGGTGATGGACTTGCTGATCTTGTTGCTGGATCGGAATCAGGCAAGGTGCTTGTATTCCGGAATCGGGGAACTGTTGAAACCCCTCTATTCCTTCCATTCTCTTCAAAATCAGAACTGTTTTTTCCAATGAACCCCGGGGCTTTTACCGTGCCGGTGATTTATTCTGTTGATGACACAACTATATGTCTTGCAGCAGGAACCCAGCAGAGTGGCTTAAAACTATATCATCTTGACAGTAATCCTCAGGATTATTCAGTTGAATGGGTTGAGATTGAATCCGCATTATCCATTGGGGAACTTCAGAATATTTCACCTGTATCGATTCATCTTAATGGGGAGACAAGGCTGATATGCAGTACACGTTCTGGTGTGCTGTATGAAATGGTGTCCGGACAGGATTCTCTTCAGTTGTTGAATCTCCCAACCGTTCCGGGCACGTACCCGTCTCTCGCTTTCGGTTGTCTGAACGAAGATTCTGAACCCGATCTCATTGCCGGAACGATGGAAGGTGATGTGTTCCTGCTGCGAGGTTTTGATGGATGGTTTGAAGGATCCTGGGAGCTCATACAGGGTCTTCCTCTCATTCCATCCGGTGATCCAGCTGTTTTCGATGATGGAATCATCTTTGGTTCAAAGGAAGGCGTTATCAGATACTTTACCCGTACTGAGGAAGAAACATGGATCGATGTTACAGATAATTCACCTTTCAGAGAAATATATGTTGGAGAATATTCAAGTCCGTGCATGGCAGATCTTAACGGTGATGATGTGGATGAACTCATCATTGGAAATTCAAACGGCAATCTGACCTGTTATGAGCTTGATGAAAATGCTTGCGATGGAGAACCGTTCTTTATTGAAAAACACTCCTTCAGGTTTTCTGCCAACAGAGCTGTCACGGAGCTGGAAAGTTATTATTCAAGGTATTTCTTCCCTTATTCACTGCTCTGTGCGCCATCTGATACCATGACAGTAAATGCCTTCGCAAGAGAAATTGTCAAGGCAGATCCGTTAATCAGGGACGAGATCGCATACTGCATTGCTAATACTCCGACTGAAGTTTTAAGAGACATGTATGAAAACGGCGATAGCGATATCTTCAGTATTAACGCTTCGCAGCTGTATTCAGTAGCTGAAGAGCTTGAATACGTGAGACTGACTGAATCAACTGATGGGACAGTCTGCGAACTGTTGATCGACGATGGATGGGTAAGCATCAGTAGAGAGAACTACTACAGGTTCATTGTTAATCCGAGAATACTCTTTGAAGTTCCCGCCAGGATCTGTGCTGACTACTGGTTGACAGATGCTGACTCCCTGGAACTCTCGATGGAAGACTGGCTCAGGCATGAACCCGATAGTCTTCTCGGAGAATCTGAGAGCCATGTGTTCTGGCGGGAAGCGCTTCCATCTGACAGTACACACGGACCTGTTCTTTTTCAATCGATGAGGGAAGCCCGAACGTACGAAGAAGCAATTCTGAGAATCTGCAATTTCCAGTCACATTCACAACCGAAGGGAATAATGACATTCGGGTATCTTACGAATGATCTTCAGCCAATGGTGATCTACAGAAAAGGCTACGGTTCCTGCGGTGAGCAGTCAATTCTTCAGACAGCTTTATGCAGAATTTTTTTCATTCCGGCGTATGTTGTCGGGTGCAGGGGCGAAGATCACCAGTGGAACCACTACCTGAATCCCTCAGATGGCAGGTGGAATCACTGGGATATCAATTACGGACTTAGAGGTATTGGACAAGTTTGGGTCTCCGGTGAGGGAAATGCTCACAGGGGGAAAACAATATCAACGATCACCGCATTCGGACCGGAGGATACGGTATGGCCCGTTACCAGGAGTGTCATCGTCCCCTTCGGTTCCGGCTATATGTCCGGAGATTCCGGTTATACCGCAACCGCTAATGTTGAGGTATACGTTACCGATGCTCGGGGAACTCCTGTTGAAGGAGCGATGGTTCTATTGAGATCGCACTGGGACAGAGCTGACATGGTTTCCATATACAATTACACTGATGAACTGGGGAAATGTTCATTTGAACCGGGATGGGAGCCGTATGGCGGATATACAATTGATATCGTAACACCATATGGAGTTACAGGATGTTCAAATATCTCCTTCTCCGAGGGGAAAGACTATTCTCTGGAATTCTCAGTGTCCGGAACAATACCTGATCTGCAGAATACCCACCTGCCAGAGGGTTCTCCTTCGGATGGATTTCATACTTCAGCTGTGTTGTATCCTGTCTCTTATTATACAGGTACACTTTATTCGCTTACTGATGATGTCGATGATAATGGCGGTTATAGAGGCACAAGATGGACTGAAT
>DAOWAG010000002.1 GCA_030634715.1 Candidatus Aegiribacteria sp.
CGAGATGAACCTGAAAGCGTTCGAACTGGGACATAAAGAGGGCAGGGAAATACTCCACATTGAAGAGGGAAGAGTTCCAGTCGCTTATGATAGAAAGCGACCCGTGCCAGATTGCCTTAAAGAGAACAACGGTAATAACTAGCCCGGAAGGATTCAACACAGAAAGCGGATATCCGGTTATATCGGTTCTATTTTAATGACGAATTCATTGTTGACAAAAGCTCTGATAGTGTTGAAATAAGTGTTATACTATGTGAAGTAATTACCGATGTTGTCTTGTTGATACCCCACACATGTCCCTTCGAACTCCCCACCATCCCTGAAAACCACACGATATTTCTTAATATATCCAGGCTGAGAATCATCGAAATCCTTCATATCCGGATGTTCAGGATCACCCTCGAAGTCTTTCACGAAAAAGACGGCTTTCAGTTCGTGAATATCTACTATTCGCGTTTCTTGATCATCCATAGCAGCAAGATGAAATGAAGTCCTGTTTATAGAGAAATCGCTGGTTTGCCCCTTCTGTATACTGCCGTCGGCGAAATGCACAACAACCTTATTCATTGCTAACCCCTTCAATAAAACATGCATACAGCTCAATATATGATAGTTATGAATATGTCTATGCAGGATTTATGTCAATGACACTGATTCACAATAAAAACCGCTTGCATGAACGAAATGCATCTTAATTGTATTATTTTGGCTAGCAAGCGATTAATCAAATTTCCAGGATTTCTCTGCTCCATCGTTCTTCCATGATCCTGTTTCGGAAGAGAACCTGGTGTATTGATGGGACGCTTGCTGAAAGATCTCTAATGTTCCATTCAATTCCGGGCAATCTGACTGATACACCCATATCCCAGAAATCTTCAGGTAGTCCGGATGGTGATGTTGCATCTGCCACAACTGCGCATGTATCTGTGGCAGCTTCAATCCAGGTTGGCTTGAATTCAAGCCAGTCAGCAAGAAGGATGGTTATCCTGAGGTTACCCTGTCTGCGGAGTATCCTGGCAACTCTTCCAGAGTAGTCCAGGGGATTGTCGAGTTGACGAAGAAGGTTGATCAGGTCCAATGGGAATTCAACGGAGGGTTCAAGTATCACATCAAGAATGCAGAAGGGATCCGCCTGTAACCTGCTTCTGATGAATCCGATAATCTGCTTTCTGTAGCTCCACGGATTATCCGATCTGAATCTTATAGCGCCATGTCTGAATGAGGGCATTTGTCTTGACAGCTCGGTGTCTACTGAAAGATCGATATACTCTGTGCCAGCCCAATCATCAAAAAGCAGCGGTCTGGGATTAAGATCAAGATCGTAACCAAGAATATCAGCGATTTCCTCTCTTGCTGCTGCATATCCTCCCATACTCAAGTCTGTGAATCGGTAGTAGGGTGGCCGAGACATGAATTGGTCTGAGGAATCCATTCTCATCTGAGTTCCCGGAAGCATTGAGAGATAAAAAACCTGAACATGGTGATGTAGATCCATGTCTCTGATTATGCCTGCTGATCTGATTGAATCTGCTGGAGTATCACCCGGCAGACCAAGCATCAGATCTATCACAGGCTTTACACCAGCATTCTTTAGATTAAGAGCACCAGCAAGTATATCCTGAGGATTTTCAAATCGACCCGATTGTCTGAGAACCTTCGGATTTCCTGATTGAAAACCAATTTCAACACTCTTGAATCCGGCTCGGGCAATCGAATCAGCAATATCTGCTGTTACTGTATCACCCCTCATCTCACCAAAACAGTCAATCTTGAGATTGACCATTCCGTCAAGAAGCTCGATGAGATCCGGTCTGTAATTGAATGTTGGATCAAGAAACACAATTTCTCCTGCTCCGGCGCTGGACAGTCTCTGCAGAAGTGTAATTGCATCCCTGGCTGGAAGTATCCTGGGAAAAGGATGGCTTCTTCTGTATGAGCAATAATTGCAGGATCCCGAACATCCTCTCACGGTTTCGATGTGAATTGAAGCTCCTTCAGATGGGTCCAGATAACCGGTCAGCCATGGATTTGGCCATGATCCCGGGATGAAATCCATCTGTCCGACCTCCAGGAAACCTGAAGCAGTTCTGATGATATCATTTGCTGAATTACACGTAAGTACTTCACTGGCAACAGGCTCACCCTCACCAGAAACGAAAAGATCAAAATCTTTATTTCTCAATAACCATTCATTATCAGCTGTGACTTCAGGTCCGCCTGCAACAGTAATGATATCAGGTATTCTTCTCTTTATCTCTTTGGCTATATAAATGCTTCTTTCCACATTCCAAGAGTAAAGAGTAAAGGCAATGAGTTGTGGAGATTTGTCAGTGACCAGGTTAACAAGCGTTCTGTCTCCGGATATATCTGTAGAATTCTGATCAAGAATGGAATCCCGATGAAGTCCTGCAGCACTCGCCAGAGAAGCTCCGGCAAGAGGAACGTTTCCTGTTAATTCGAGTGGTGCGGATGGATTCAATGGAAGCTGGAGCAGTAATGCGTGTGTACTAGACAATCCAGTTCCTGCTTGCTGATGCAAATCCAGCAAGAAGCCAGGAGATATTCACAATCCAGGCTACTAAAATCAGAGCGAAAGCGACAGGGTGATGAAGGCTGCGTTTGTTCCGAAATAGAAATACGGATGTAAAAAGCAGGATTGAGAGTAATAAATGAAGTATTGCTGGTCCTGCCAGATTACCGGATTGAAAAATCAGGAAAAGATGAAACAGAAACGCTGCAAATGCTATCCAGACAGTATTACGGATTATCCGTTTTATCCAGTATTCCGAATATGCAAGAGGTGGGAAAAAATAATAGAGATCACTGCCCTCTCTGGCGAAGAGCCGGAAGAAATAAGTGCATACGAGTGGAAATGAAAGAGATAACATGAAAAGTACAAGAAAAGAAAATGATGACAATATCCAATCAGTCTGATAGAAAGTGGATCCGTGCGTATTCACTTTCGTCAGTCCGGTAAGGATGATGAGAAAGAGCAGCACGACCTGGAGAATTACAGCACTACCAAGGACCGCCCACTGCTTGATGATTCTTCTGTTTACAATTCTTACAACTTGAAGCAATAGAATCAATCCGGCCAGCTGACCGGGTGTTGTATATAGAACTCTCATTCCTGATAAAGCTGCGATCAAAGCGAAAAGCACTCCGAAAACCAATAGCTGTCCAATGCGTATCCAAATAAGCAATCTGGTAATTCTTGACTGACTTCCATTTCCCAGACTCTCAAAGGAATCATCAGTCAAATCGATATCCATGAAGGCGGATACTTTACTGAATCTGTGACATAGCTCTTCCAGTATCAGAAGAAAGAACGCTATCAGGGGTACGATAATCATACTGCTTCTTCCGGTTTTTTAACCGTTATCAGGACAAGACCACCTGCAATGAAGAGAATCACAAGAGACAGGATAGAAAGCCTGGAACTTCCGGTAATATCATTTATCAGAGCGAACATCAGTGGCCCGAATATACTCGCAAATCTCTGGGAAACCGAGAAGAAACCAAAATACTCAGCGCTCATTCCATCCGGAATAAGCCTTGAGTAAAATCCCCGACTCACTGCCTGAAGTCCGCCCATAAACAGACCGACTATCCCTGCGAGTATCCAGAAATCAAGCGCTCTTTTCATCCAGAACGCGTAGAGGATAATAAACATATATGCAATTATACCAGCGAACAGCATCTGCTTTGAGCCGTACTTCTTCGCTAACCGACCGAAAAGCAGGCTGCCTGGAACTCCTACAATCTGAGTTAGTAGAAGTGCGCCAATAAGATTCCCTGTGCTCAGTCCAAGCTCCACTTTTCCGTAGATTGCAGCCATCATGATAACAGTTTGTATACCATCATTATACAGAAGGAATGAAATCAGAAAACGGAATACATTACTATTCTTCCTGATGTGTTTGAATGTCGAGGAAAGCGTTGATATGCCATGTCTAAGAGAGCCGATGAAAGACTGTTCTCCCCCCGAAGGACCCTCCTGAACCTTGAGAAAGAGGGGGATCGAGAAAAGAGACCACCATACAGCTACTGAAATAAAAACATATCGCAGAGCGATGGATGTATCAGCAAAACCGAATAAGGATGGTTTCTTGATCATTAGAAGGTTTATTGCCAGAAGAATCCCACCACCCAGATAGCCGAATGCATATCCTCTCGCTGATATCAGATCTCTTCTTGAGGGTTCTGCTACTGAAACGAGCAGAGAATTATAGAAAACGTTTGCTCCGGCAAAGCCAATCTGTCCCAGAACAAGAATTCCAAGTAGAAGCCAGATATCTCCTGCTCCGGTTATTGAGAGCAGAAGAGTTGCCAGCACACCTATTCCAGTCATTATCGCAAGGAATTGTTTTCTTCTTCCTCCGGCATCGGCTGTAGCTCCGAGAATCGGAGCGAGTACTGCAACGAAGAATGCGGCAAGAGCCATAGCATATCCCCAGAGGGAAGTGGCGTTGCTTGAAAGTTGCTTTCCGAGAAATGCCCACTCCACACTGCTTCCGCCACAAACTGTTTCTGCAAAGTAAATAGGTAATACTGCTGCAATTACAGTTGTAACGAATGCTGAATTTCCCCAATCGTACAGGCACCACGCATTCTCAGGTGATAATCTGAATAATTTTCTCAGAGAAATTCCTCCCTTCATCGTAAGAACATAAACGGTTGATGAATTCCTTCAAAGCGCGAGTATACGTCCATACTGGTTCGAGCAAAGAGCATGGAGTATTTTACAGAACTAGCTTCAGTCCACTTTTGAGTAACATTGATCGAAAGGATTCAGATGACACTTGATCAGAGAGTATCAGAGGTTCTGGATTCGAGAAATAATGTAATGAAGAATATTTCTCGCAGAGAGATGATTATGAGAGCAGTTGATAACAGAGAAGCTCTTGTAAGCAGTTGCGGTGCCCTTGAAACCTGGACACCTCCAGAGTCTACAGGCAGGAGTCCCAAAGATACTGTAATCGTTAAACGCAGTCTGAGTGAAGGTTCAATTGACTGGACCAGCCCCAATAATATTCCAGTTGATCAGGAAACCTTTGACATGGTTTTCGAGGATGCAATGAAGACATTGAAGGAAGTTCCCGAAGTATATGTCACCGACAGGCTTATTGGAGCAGAACCTTCGTACGCCCTGCCAGTCAAGACAATAACAGATAGAGCCCTTACTGCCCTGTTCACAGACAACATGTTCCGCCCCTGGGATGAAACCGTTGTTTCCATTTCATGCTTCAGAGACAGATCGTTTACAATTATAGCGCTTCCATATCACAAGTTGGATCCGGAGAAATACAAGGGTTGTCTGAGAGTTGATCCCCGACTTGGTCATACCTCAACTATGATTGTTGGCGTGGATGTAGACCGACGGATTGGGATTGTATACGGCTCAGCTTACTGTGGCAGTGTCAAGAAACTGATGTTTACAGTAATGAACTATTATCTTCCTGAAGAAGGCATTCTTCCTCTTCATTGCAGCGCGAACGAGGGTCCAGATGGCAGAAGCGCTCTCCTTCTTGGACTCTCAGGAACCGGAAAGACAACACTTTCAGCAGATCCTTCAAGAGCACTTCTTGGAGATGACGAACATGGCTGGGGAGATTCCGGAATAGCGAATTTTGAAAACGGATGCTATGCAAAACTTATTGATCTCAGCAAAAAAAATGAACCCGAGATTTTCAATGCCTGCTTCCATATCGATGATTACCTTGAACACGGTTCCATTATCGAGAATACTATGATGTATCCTGGTGGTCACTTTGATCTGTATGATGACAGGCTTACACCAAACTCCAGAGGTTCCTATCCTCTTCGCTACCTCTCCAACATAAAGGAATCATCAGTGGCCGGGCATCCAGTGACAATTCTTTTCCTCACGGCAGATGCAAACGGTGTAATACCTCCAATTTCAAAGCTCAACAGAGGACAGGCCATGCTCTGGTTCCTTATGGGTTACACCAGTAAGCTTGCTGGAACCGAAACTGGAATAACTGAACCTGTCAGCACATTCTCGCGATTCTTCGGGGAGCCCTTCATGCCCCGAAATCCGGATATTTATGCTTCCATGCTGGGCGAGAGAATGGATGCTCACGGTACAGATGTATACCTTATCAACACTGGCTGGAGCGGTGGTCCTTATGGAACTGGTTCAAGGATAGATCTTCCCTCCACCCGAATAATGGTAGATTCTGTACTTTCCGGAAAGCTCAAGGATGTGAGCTTTCATGAAGACCCTATATTTCACTTGATGGTTCCGGATACATGTCCTGGATTGCCTGATAATTCAATGCTTGATCCCGTGAATACCTGGGATGATCGGGAAGCCTACAGGATCCGGGCAGAGAAGCTGGCTTCTGAATTCAAGTCACATTTCGACAAAGCGTATGGGGATAAGGGCATCTCAGATGAGATTGCACGCGAATGTCCCGGGGCATAGATTAAGTAATACTGATACAATGATTTAAGCTTAATCTGACCGGACATCCTTGAATGGTTTCTGAAGTTGACAGATTACCTTATATTACCTATCAATTATTTGCGCGGAGAGATGTCCGAGCTGGTCGAAGGAGCACGGTTGGAAACCGTGTAGAGCGTGTATTCGTTCTCGAGGGTTCGAATCCCTCTCTCTCCGCCACCCTGGCGTTATGCCTATTTTAGATATTCTGAGTTTCTGTCAGTTAGCTGATTGAGTCTCATTTGCATATACTCTGGTGTGTATGAGATTTCTTGATCAAGGAGGATTATATGTCTGATACATTTACCGATGAAACCTACAATACTCTTTGTAAAGATGCTGAAAATTATCTTGCAGGTGGATCTCCAGAACAGGCTCGAGAGCTTCTGGTAAAAGCCATATCGCTTATTGGAACCAGACCTAAAGCAAGAAGCATACTATCCGACACATGTATGAGTATGGAACTATGGTCCGAAGCTCGATCACAATTGGAAATACTTATAACACTTGAAGATTCTAATCTTAATAATAATTTCAGATTAGCACAGGTGCTGGAAGAGCTTGGTGAATATCAGCTTGCGTTTGATAATTACAGCGTTGTAATTGAAGATAATCCAGATCATCATGGGGCTGCGGTCGCAATAAAGCGGATTTCTGCAAGAACGAAGGAATCTGGTGTGAATCTCGCTGACATATTTGCTACATCCAGCACCAAGACTGAAACCTCTGCACCGCCTGCTAAAAAGGACATAGAGAAACTCAGGGAGGGTGCTCAGGTATTTCCCGACGTTCCAATCGACAGTTTGTTTGCTGAATCAGAGGATGAACAGGAGAACAGTATTGAGAAACTCCTCAAGAATATAGGATTATCCCAAGAGGAATCTGAAGAGGATGATTCTGATGATATCTCGAAATTGCTTGAGAATATCGGGGTGTCAACTGCGGATACACTCCAGTCTGTTTTCTCAGAAACTGGAACAGAAGATTCAGTTGAGCCAGACGGTACCGAAGATGAAGAATCCACCGACCAGAGAGATTCCGCTGATCTTCAATCTATTATTTCTGATTCAGAGTCAACTGAGGAAGAGGCTCCTGAAGAGGAAAAGGCATCAACAGGTCCAACTCTGGACGAAATTTTCGGAACAACATCACCTCCGTCTGAAGATGAAGAAGTAACTGAAACTGTAGAGGAAGAAGCCGAGGATCAGATCCAGGAACAGGAAGAAGCTGTACCTGAAGATTCCGATCAGCAAGCTTCGGAAGCTGAAACTGACACTGAGATTCCGGATGCAGTAGAGGGGACTGAACCCGTGCTCGACTCCAGTGAAACTCTTCAGGCTATCTTCAACGAGGCAGAAGCGGAAATTATTCAAGCAGATAGTATTGAAGAACAAACCGCTCAGGAAAGCGAATCCGATTTACCCGGTATTGAAGCTCTAGTCAGCAAGCCTCAGGAGGAGGAGATTGCTTCTGAGGAAGTGAAAACTGAGGAGCAGGTTCAGGAAGTGGAAGAAGCTGAGGAGCAGATTCAAGAAGAGGAACAAGCCGAGGAGCAGGTTCAGGAAGTGGAAGAAACTGAGGAGCAGATTCAGGAAGACGAAACCGTTCTTAGTATTGATCCCTGGTCTTCAGATTCAGGATTGCTTACCGCCCATCTGACTTCTGGCTCAGTTGATATTGATCAATGCATGCTTACTGTTTTCGAGGATACCCTTACGACCGATATCTCTTCCGACGGAATCTGCAAAATTACCGGCTGCGGAACCTTTCTGCTGAATTGTGGTCCTGAGGAACCACTGATTCTGGAATTGTCAGAGAACATGATCATTCGCCATAGCGCTTTGATCCTTGCCGCAGGAGCGATTAGTTCTGAACCTCTTGATGGTCAAATAGATAATTCGCTAGTAGTATTGAAAGATCAGGTTCGTGTAAAGGGTGTATTCAGAACCCCTTCTCCGGTGCGTGTTATCCTGCTTGGAGGGAATAAAAGAATTTTCAATGTCAGAACTGCGTCCATAATAGCTTCAGATCCTGGAATAGTACTGTCGAATGAGAATTCTCCGGATGATTACACAGCAATAACGGGGTATGGGAAACTCTATCTCATCGAGTGAACTCGAGGAGAATGGTACACTTATTCATCTTCAAAATATTTCCGAATTTCAACCTGTTGATGGGGATGTAGCTCAGTTGGAAGAGCGCTGCCTTCGCAAGGCAGAGGTCGGCGGTTCGATCCCGCTCATCTCCACCATTATTTCTTCAAAAGATTTTAATATTGGAAGAACATGAGGGCTAACCCAGGGGGAATAGAGATTGCCTGGCTGAATCAGCCTGGACGAATATCAATGAAAATGGCGTCGGTTTCAGATGGTTTTCAAGCCTCCCCTCCATATGCGAGCGTAGTAGTTGTAGCTGAATGTGAAAAAGATGATTCTCTCTGCGCCATGACATCTGCCGCGATTGTACGGGACACCTTTGCTGAGGGTGTGGCTTACGGTGTTGAAGATGTATTGAATAATGCTTTCAATGAAGTTGAAAAGAAAAACGCAGAGAATGGACATGACTCATGCTCAGTAGCTTCTATCGCGGTTCTTGATTGTGAAGCATGGGTAGTAAGTAAGGGGACATGCCATGCATTTCTTACGTATGGGGGCATTCAGGAGGAGAGTATTTCAGACAGTTCCGCGCTTAATAGTGCTCTTCCGGATAGGTTAGTATTGAAATATGGTCAATCTGTAATTCTTGTGTCGCACGGACTCAGAAGACTTATCGGGTCAGCGGTTGCTGTCAGGCATTCATCCATCTACAATGATCCACTTGCTGAATGCCTTGAAGAGATGGTCGATGAAACCCGCATCAGATTCAGAAAGAAAGGCGGTTCAATTGCCGCAGTGAGATTGGGATCCGATTCAGGCAGTATCACAGGTCTCTGGAAGAAGTACCGTATTATTGCAGGATTGCTTGGAGTTCTAATGCTTATTGTACTTTCAATACTGTGTAATAAACGGGAGTACGCTAACGAAATTTCCGATTCGGAATTACCGGATTCTACAGCTTCCTCGGAGGAAATTGTAATGCCTCTGAGTATGTAATGAATTGAAAGTCCCTCTTCTCTCACTTCTCTCCTGGAAGTATATTATTTACGCTGGCCGTGCTGGGCGGGGAGCTAGCGGTGCCCTTTACCCGCAATCCGCTATAGCGGGGCTGAGAGACTCTGTGCGGCATTGCGCAGCGAGTCTGTTTCGAAGTAAGCGGTGTTGATTTTCAGGACCTGAGCGACGCCAGCCCACGAACCCCGTCAGGACCGGAAGGTAGCAGCGGTAAGCGGTGACTGGCGGGTGACTCGGGCCTACCTGATTTGAGCTGGCTGCATTGTGCAGTTCGTGAAGCATGTCCAGCAGATTTGTACGGCCAGCATTCCCCCCGATTGGAGGTTTGCTTGAGTTACCTGGTATTTGCGCGTAAGTGGCGCCCTCAGTCTTTTGAAGAGGTTCTTTCTCAGGATCATGTGACTGTTACTCTCAGAAATGCAATTGAAACTGGTAGGATTGGGCATGCATACCTGATGACCGGTCCCCGCGGAGTTGGAAAGACCACAATTGCACGAATACTCGCAAAAGCTCTGAACTGCGAAAATGGACCAACTCCGACTCCGTGCCAGAAATGTGATTCCTGCAGACAGATTGCTGCCGGTAATCATCTGGATGTTCTTGAAATTGACGGAGCAAGCAATAGAGGTATTGATCAGATCAGGGATCTCCGCGAGAAAGCAAGATACGCAACAGTATCAGGGAAATACAAGATCTATATTATCGATGAGGTTCACATGCTGACAAATGAAGCTTTCAATGCTCTGTTGAAGATTCTGGAAGAACCACCTGATTCTGTAGTCTTTATCTTCGCAACTACACGGCCAAGGAAAGTGCCTGACACGATTCTCAGCCGATGTCAACGATTTGATTTCAGACGGATCTCTGTAACTGATATGTCCGAATACCTGCGCAGGGAAGCCTCCAATGAAGGTATCAAACTTGATTCCACTGCACTCAGTCTCGTGTGCAGATCCAGCGGCGGAAGTATGCGGGATGCTCTTTCATTGATGGATCAACTGGTAAGTTTTTCAGGTACTGAGATTCATGGTGAGGAAGTTGTAAAACTTCTTGGTATCGTAGAGACCGACCTTCTTGCTGTTATTACATCAAATATCCTGTCAGGAGAGACAGCGAAAGCAATCAATTCGGTTTCCGCAGCGCTTGCACGAGGTTATGGTGTGGATGAATTGATAGATGCTTTAACTGTTTTCCTTCGAAACTTACTGCTGATTGTTTCAGGTGCCTCAGACAGCCTGGAGGATGTTCCGGAATCGGAAATTGAACTTCTCAGATCAATAGCGCCGAATGTTCCTGATGTGGCAGTTCTAAATATCCTTAGAATTATCAGTAATGCTGCAGTACAGGTCAGAAGAAGCAATCTTCCAAGAGTTGTTCTAGAGACTGCGATAATGACAGCATCCAAGTTATCATGTGTATTTTCAATCAGCGATCTGCCTGCTGTTGCTGTTAAAATCGCGGAGAATGAAGCTGAGGTTGATCATTCATCGGGTGATACGGCTCCTTCGGTAAGTGAGAGTTCGGAAAGGACGAAATCCGGGAGTGAAACAGGAATATCCGATAATGATCGGAATGAAAAAGTTGAACAGACAGATGATGCTGAATCAATTAAAGAGGATTCCGAATTGATTACACTTGATGCAGACTTGCCTGAAGAGGATGTTGCGTCTCAGGATAGTATCGATGAAGAAAAGGAAAAGGAGACTTCCCGGAAGATCTTGGGTCTGTTTGACGCCGTTTGATCTGTTCGGAGCATGCAGGAGGATTAATGAATCAGAAACAACTCAGGAAAATGATGGCTCAAGCTCAGAAAATGCAGAATGGTATGCAGCAGATTCAGGAGGAGCTTGAAGCTACAAGAGTAGAAGGTAGTGCTGCAAATGGGCTTGTAAAAGCAGTAGTTACAGGTCAGGGAAGGCTGATTGAACTAAGTATATCGAAAGATGCAGTTGATCCCGATGATATTGAGATGCTTGAAGATCTCGTTCTAGTCGCGGTAAAAAATGCTGTATTGGAAAGCCAGAAGCTGTCAAAAAGTAAGATGGACTCTCTGGGAATACCGGGAATTGGGGGAATGATGTGAGCTCTGTTCTTTTCGACAGACTCGCGGAGCAGCTCCAGAGATTGCCAGGCATTGGCAGGAAAACAGCTTTAAGGCTCGCGTTCAATCTTGCGGATAACAGAGAGTTTGCGAAGGATCTTTCAGATATCCTGAAATTAACATGGGAAGAAGTTGGAGAATGTCAGATCTGCAGAAATATCACGGAGAATGAAATGTGTGATATTTGCTCAAACACTTCTCGTCATGATTCAATATGTATTGTTCACAATCCCGCTGATATGCGTACAATTGAAGACGTCGGGCTTTTCAGGGGCAAGTATTTCGTATTGCATGGGTTTCTTGCTCCGCTTGAAGGAATGGGACCTGACGAACTTGGAATCAGTAAATTGAAGAAGATGATAGATAATTCCAGCACTGATGAAATTATTCTTGCGCTGGATTCAACAGCGGACGGAGAAGCAACATCAGCTTATCTTGCCAGAACTCTGGAGAAAACCGGTGTTCGGATTACTAGACTTGCCAGAGGTCTTCCACCTGGAGCCTCTGTGGAATTTGCTGATTCTCTCACGCTTATGCAGGCGTTTGAGGGCAGACAGAAGGTTTGACAATTGCAGTTAAACTGGCCTAACAGGATATCCATTCTCAGAATTCTTCTAAGCCCCTTGTTTATGATTCTTCTTATTGATAACAGACAGGGATCACGTATTGCCGCTCTGGCAGTTTTTGCTTTTGCATCTCTTACTGATCTTTACGATGGATATATCGCGAGAAAGTACGGCTGGATAACAAACCTCGGGAAGTTCCTGGATCCGCTGGCAGACAAACTGCTGGTAGCTCTGGCTCTTATCGGTCTCAATCAGATTGATCTTGTTCCTGCGTGGGCTCTCTACCTGATAATTGGCCGGGAGCTTCTAGTCACAGGACTAAGAGCAATCGCAGCGTATGCAGGAGTGCTGATTCTTCCATCGCGAATGGGTAAATACAAGACCTTATCTCAGATGCTGTCCATGTTCTGTTATCTGTTATTCTCAGTTCTATATTACGGATCACATATTGATAGAGGAGCATTTCTATCCTTTACCGAGTTCGGAGATGTTTTATCCATCAGAAATCTGCTGCTGAGTTCTGCTGACATTCTGTTACTCATCGCTGTATTTCTCTCCATAATCTCCGGAGTAGATTATTTCTGGAGAAACAGGACTATTCTTAAGCGACTGGTGCTGTGAAAAACCTGACACGGTATACTGGAGCAGCTATTGCGACAGTATTTGGAGCGGGGTATTTCCCGGTTGCACCTGGAACTGCTGGAAGTCTGATTGCCGCATTGCTGTTCTTCTTGATTCCCACAGGAGATTATCTCCACTTGTTTATTCTTGCTGTTATTCTTCCAGTTGGATATTGGAGTTGTTCAATTGGACAACGATTATGGGGGGAGGATCCCTCGCGGGTGGTGATTGACGAATTTATCGGATGCTGGATAGCCTGCCTTGCGGTTCCCGATTCATGGAGTATTTCTGGAATTGCTGTTGCGTTTATTCTGTTCAGGGCATTCGATATTCTGAAGCCGTGGCCAGTCTCAATTTTTGACAGAATGAAGTCACCGACCGGAATACTGCTCGATGATGTGGCTGCCGGTATGCTTTCAGCGATTCTAATCCTTATTGGAAGTCAACTCTATGGAATTATCTGATAGAATTCTTGTGAAGAATATCGGCGCCATTCTGCAGAAAAAAGGACAGACACTCTCAGTTGCTGAATCCTGCACTGGAGGACTTGTAGGAATGCTGCTTACTTCTGAACCAGGTTCATCAGAATGGTTTATTGGTGGAATAATTGCCTATGCGGACAGGATAAAAACAGATCTACTCGGTGTGCCGAAAGAAATGATTCAGGAATATGGTTCAGTAAGTAATGAGGTGGTCGCTGCAATGGCTGGCGGCATACGAAGCCTTACCGGAACTGATTACTCACTTTCCGTGTCCGGAATTGCCGGTCCGGCAGGTGGAACTCTGGAAAAGCCGGTGGGAACTGTATGTATGGCAGTAGATAGTGCTCGATCCTGTACGACTGCGATGAAGTGTTTCTCCGATCCTCTTTCAAATCCACACTCGCGAGAAGTGGTCAGAAAGGCATCGGCAAGCTATCTTCTTTCAATGTTGTATTCGAAATTACGGGAAGATGAAGAATGAGAATATTCGTTGCACTTGAGCTGCCGGAAGATATTCTCAAAGTAATTGCAGAATGGCAGAAACCGCTGATATCTCTTCATCCTTCACTCAAATGGGTCAAACCTGAGCACATGCACTTGACTCTCAGATTCTTTGGAGACATAAAAAGAAGCGCAATGCTCGAAGTTGAGAGACAGCTGTCTGGCAGCCAAACGGGTCCACAGGAATTCACACTTGAAAAACTTGGATCGTTTTATGGAAAAGATCAACTTCCATTCGTATACTGGCTTGGAGGTAGATTTCCATCCGCTGTTTCGAATATGGCAGAAGAACTAGGGAGAATCCCGGATGAACGAGGCAGGATTAACAGCAAGAAATTTCTTCCGCATATAACAATTGCACGACGTAGACTGTCATCTGCATCGCCGCAGCTTCCAGAACCACCGATCATGCGGGGAGTATTCCATGAAGCAGTTATGTTTAACAGCAGACTGACTCCATCCGGTCCGGAGTACAACAGACTGAAAAGATTCGAATTTCAATTAGCAGAAAGGTGATTTAATGACTGGTAAAGGTAAATCTGCCGAGAAGGAAAAAGCCCTAAAAGCGGCATTTCTTCAGATCCAGAAACAATTTGGACTGGGTGCAGTCATGCGTCTGGGTGAAAACACTCACTTGAATGTGGACGTAATCTCAACAGGTTCAATTGCTCTTGATGCTGCGTTGGGAATAGGAGGTATACCAAGGGGAAGGGTTACGGAGATATATGGAGCTGAGGCTTCAGGTAAAACAACCCTGGCCCTTCATATCATTGCCAGTGCTCAGAAAAATGGCGGTGAGGTTGCATTTATCGACGCTGAACACGCTCTTGATCCCATTTACGCTAAAAGACTCGGTGTGAATATTGATGACCTTCTGGTCTCTCAGCCCTCAAACGGTGAGCAAGCTCTGGAAATAACCGAAATGCTTGTCAGAAGTAACGCGGTCGATGTCATAGTGATTGATTCTGTCGCAGCGCTTGTGCCCAGAGCTGAAATCGAAGGGGAAATGGGAGACAGTCATGTTGGCCTTCATGCCCGGTTGATGTCACAGGCTCTCAGAAAGCTGACAGGAGCGGTATCCCACTCGAACTGTGCTGTGGTGTTCATAAACCAGATTCGGATGAAGATTGGTGTGATGTTCGGGAATCCTGAAACTACAACCGGCGGCAGAGCACTTAAATTCTACAGCAGCGTACGTCTGGATGTGAGAAGAATTGCATCTCTGAAACAGGGTGATGAGGTTATAGGTAGCCGCACACGAATAAAAGTCGTTAAGAATAAGCTGGCTCCTCCCTTCCGCAATATCGAATGCGATATCCTTCATGGTTACGGAATATCCCGACATGGTGAACTCATCGATCTGGGAATGGATACCGGTCTGATAACGCGAAGAGGAACATGGTATTCCATGGAGGACATTCAACTTGGTCAGGGGCGCGAGAACAGCAGAACTTTCCTTCAGGAAAATCCTGATATTGCCGATTCCCTTGAAATGAAGATCAGGGAGAAACTTGAAATACCCGGACAGACAAACCTTGAAGAGGAACCCGAAAAGAAGCAGGAGTAAAGACTGGTTCTTATAGAGGAAATCAGACAGATCCGGAAAGGCTGGCTCCTTGTCATAGCGGCTGGAAGATCATGGCTGCTTCCACAGGATCAGATTGTTCGTATGGGGCTTGAATCCGATATGGAAGTTGATGCTGCTGTCATTGAAGAAGTTGCCATTATTAAACAGGCATCAAACGCCAGAAAAGATACCGAAAGATACCTGTTGAAATCCGAGCATACAGTCAGCCAGCTAAGAAAATATCTTCTTGATAGAGAATATCATGAGCAGGTCATTAAGGATACTCTTGAGTGGGCAGAGCGAAGTAATCTTGTGAATGATGAAAGATATGCTTCCATTTTTCTGAGAAGCCATTCGAGCAAGTCTCCAATGGGGAAATTTCGAATTCGTGCCGAGCTCCAACGCAAGGGCATTAATGGAACGATAATCGATAGTATTCTTGAGGAACATGATGATATGGAGTTGTTTGAGGTTCTGGTCAGAACTGTTAAGAGCAGATACTCCCACCTTGACCACGATAAGGCATTTCGAAGAGCCGCTGGTTACCTGAAGCGGAGAGGATTCAATTCAGATCTCATATTGAAGGTAATGAAGAGCGTGTTTAATGATCCTGGAGAGAACCTGAAATGAGGAACCGGTGGTTCCTCTACTTCTGGACAGAATTCGGTAGAAGGATACTTGATCCTGATTCCGTCTCTGAGCCACCCAGGAATCTTCCTTCGGTCATGGCAGAAGTTCTTTTATCGAAACCCCCTGCAGCGGGAAGATCTGTCTTACAGCTTGAGAAGCGGCTTGATTCAAGAAAAGCAAGGTATATCTACATGTATACCTGGGAGATACTTCGGGAACACGGATTCAGTCGACCTCTGCGATTGGAGCCCTGGCCTGGTATCACACTGTTCCTGCCTTTTTTTAAGAATAACATAGCTGTAATTCCGCAATCGTTCTCAGAAAGAGTACCCCCTTCGAAAAGAGCTTTATCACTGGTTGGCAGATCTGCCGCAGCTCTAATAGAGGGTTATGAGCTATGGGTAGTACCCGCCGTCTGGGATGATGGGATTATATCTATCTTCAGAGAAGGTGGCGTAAAAGCATGTTCCCCTGATGAACTCGACGGCATATGTAAAAGTGGATTGCTATGAAAATCCTGACTCTGTGCTTGATTATTAGCGTATTCCCGCTATTCGGGGATGATATAGATCATTCCAGAACATTAAGTAATTCTGTTTTAACGAATAATGGGAATGAAGCCGACAATTCTATCAGTGATGTACTGTTCGTTCAGTACAGGATTGTCTTCAGAGACCTCCTGAGCAGGAAATGTGTATTTTCCCCCAGTTGTTCTCAATACGGTCAGGAATCAATACGGACACACGGTGTTGTCTTCGGATTGATGATGGCTCTTGAAAGATGGACCAGATGTCATCCGGCATCTCTTGGATATGGGGATTATCCAGAAACGGGAACACACACTCTTGCTGATCCTGTTGATGATAGAGAGGAAAGTATATGCTGGGGACAATCGTTGCTGCCATTCTGACAGTATTTCCACATTCATCTCCTGATTCAGATTTTGCCGATTTTCTGTACTCAAGCGGAGAATATGAGTTGGCTGCTGGAGAGTATCTCAGGATTATTTACCTTAACAATGCTGATACTCTATCAAATCCTGTTGTTTCACTCCGATTGGCCGGATGCATGCATGAACTTGGACGCTTAAGTGACGCATTGTTTCTCTATAGTTACCTCGGTGCACACCTGCCTGATCGGGATATGCAGGCGAGTGCTCTCATGGGAGCAGGAGCGGTGCTGGAAGAGATCGGTGAATTCAGTTCGGCGAGGCTTGCATATGTCGATGCCGTTCGAACTGCTTCTGATATGGAAATTCAGAACAGAGCAGACATAATGGCGGGACTTATGTACGCTAGAATGGGAAGATGGGATCATTCGGCAGAAGTGTTAACGAGAATATCATCTGCAGCGGGACCGTTTGCCTCAGGAGCGGAACAGCTTGCCGGAGTTGTTTCCAGAGGCTCTTCTCTGCCCGAAAGAAGCCCCTTCTGGTGCGGGTTGTCCAGTGCAATACTGCCCGGATCAGGACAGATGATATGCGGACATTTCACAGACGGAGCGATAGCGTTAGGAGTTAATGGACTAATAGCTTATCTCTTCTACGAATCATTGCGGGAAGATAATACAACCACATCCGTTCTTCTTGGATGGCTGAGCCTTTCTTTCTACAGCGGGAATATCTATGGCGGTTCAAAAGCTGCCAGAACCTATAACTCGGCTCGAAGACGAGAGCTGCTAGAAGAAATAACCGGGATTATAGAGGACGAACACATCTTCTGACCTTGACTTTTTCACTGAATTCAAGCAGTTTACCGGTTCCCTTCAGTAGTTTTGCATCCGGTAATTTCCTTCAGCGTTGCAGGAGTTATTCAGGTTGTAGGACTTTCAGGGATAGTGCAGCTTTCGGAAATACCGAAGGTGGTTCTCGTAAGTAGGTGTGTTCCAGCGATATTCTTTTAACGAATCACTGGAAAAGCCGGTGTTTGGCACCGGTTTTAAGAAGTTTGTTTGATTAATGGAGGTTTCTGAAAGTGAAGACCTATTCTGCCAAGACTGGGGAAGTTGAGAGAAAATGGTGGCTGGTTGATGCCGCGGGACACTCTCCGGGAAGGTTGGCCTCGACAATTGCCATGATACTTCAGGGCAAAAACAAGCCGGTATATACTCCGCATATCGATACCGGTGATTTCATTGTTGTAACAAATGTTGAAAAAATGCGGTTCACAGGTAGAAAGCTTGAGCAGAAAGAGTACCATCGTCATACAGGATATCCTGGTGGCAGGAAGGTTACTCGCATGATTGAACTGCTTGATAAACATCCTGACAGAATTCTTAGAAAAGCTGTTCGAGGAATGCTTCCAAAGAACAGGCTTGCTCGAAAGCAGATCAAGAAGTTAAAGATATATACGGGAAATGAGCACCCGCATGAAGCTCAGACACCGCAGATTCTTGAAATTCATAATGCCAGGGAGGTGAAATGAAGCAGGTTATAGGTGTAGGAAGAAGGAAAAGAGCGACTGCAAGGTGCTATCTGAAACCTGGAAGCGGTCAGATTCGTGTTAACCACCGGGATCCGGGAGAGTACTTCGGTCATTTCTGGCAGCTGGAGCATGCATTTGAGCCACTTGAAACAGTTGGAGTATCGAGCAAGTACGATCTGACTGTCAATGTTCACGGTGGTGGAATTACAGGGCAGGCCGGTGCAATCAGACTCGGAATAGCAAGAGCGCTGGTTACTATCGATCCTGAGTTCAGACCTTTGCTGAAATCGGAAGGGATGCTTCGACGCGACCCAAGGATAGTCGAGAGAAAGAAATACGGTCAGCCAAAAGCAAGAAAGCGTTTCCAGTTCTCAAAACGTTAAAACACAGATGTGCCTGATATCTATCTGTCCCATCTGAGCACACACGGCCGGTGGTGATGACCTCGGTGTCTCCAGTACAGGGAGATTGGTTCGATCAAACCGACCGGTGGATAACCGAAAGGATAATTATATGCAGATACCATCCATGCAGGATATGCTGGAAGCCGGAATTCACTTCGGTCACCAGAAAAGCCGATGGAACCCGAAGATGCGGAATTACATCTTCATGGCTCGAAATGGCATTCATATCATTGATCTCAAAAAGTCCAGAGCCCTTCTGGAGGATGCCGCCAATCTGATTGCTAAGACTGTTGCATCCGGAAAAAGCGTTCTTTTCGTTGCTACCAAGAAGCAGGGAAGGGAATGTCTGAAAGAACACGCCATCAGATGTGGTCAGTACTATGTTACTGAAAGATGGATGGGTGGCATGCTCACTAATTTCAAAACTATCTCCAAGGGTGTGGAAACTCTGGTTCAACTTGAGAAAGCTGAGATAGAAGGATTTCCTGCAAGTATGACAAAAAAGGAGATTCTTAAAAAAAGAAGGCAAAGGGAGAAACTGGAGAAGGACCTTACAGGTATTCGCCACATGAAGAAGCTGCCTGGAGCGATTGTGGTTGTCGATATCAAAAAGGAGCAGATTGCTGTTCGTGAAGCCAGGAAACTTAATATTCCATGTATCGGAATAGTCGATACAAATTGTGACCCGACAGAAGTAGATTATCCGATTCCGGGGAATGATGATGCAATCAAATCCATTTCGCTGATTGTTGGCACTCTGGCTGATTTTGTACTCCTTGGTGCGGAGGGGGCTGCTCCTGAAAAGGAGACGCTGATCCCGACAGATGATAAGACGGCTGCCACAGCATCTGAGGAGAAGAAGACAGCTCCTGCTAAAGTGGAGAAGAAGTCAGCTCCTGCCAAAGAGGAGAAGAAGTCAGCTCCTGTTAGAAAGGAGAAGAAGACAACACCTGCCAAAGTGGAGAAGAAGACAGCTCCTGTTAAAAAGGAGAAGAAGACAGCTCCTGTCAAAGAGGAGAAGAAGACAGCTCCTGCCAAAGTGGAGAAGAAGACAACTCCTGCCAAAGAGGAGAAGAAGACAACTCCTGCCAAAGCGGATAAGAAAACAACTGCTGCCAAGCCAGCAAAGAAAACTCCGACAAAGAAGGCTGAAAAGAAGGTTACTCCAGAAGAAACTGCGGGAGACACCGCAACGGATACAGCTTCAGTCAATGAAAAGTCGAAGGATGCTCAGGAAGAGGGAAAGGATTCGGGTGAATAATGTCCGTTAATCTAGATCATCTGAAACAACTGAGAAAAGCCACTGGAGCAGGAATGATGGACTGCAAGAAAGCGCTCGAAGAAAGCAATGGAGACATGCAGGATGCTATTTCATTCCTTCGGGAAAAGGGTATTAAAATAGCATCCAAAAAAGCTTCCAGAGAAGCTGCAGAGGGTCTTGTAATATCATACATACACCCCCCCGGTAAGCTGGGTGTGCTCGTTGAGATTAACTGTGAAACTGATTTTGTAGCCAGAACAGAGGATTTCCAGAAGTTCGCGAAAATGGTTGCGATGCACATAGCTGCATATCCCCCCATAGTTGTATCCCGAAATGACCTGCCTGAAGAAGATATTGAAGCTGAAAAGAAAATTCTTCTTGCGCAACTGAAAGAGTCAGGTAAGCCAGCTAATATCATTGAGAAGATCATAGAGGGACGGTTGGAGAAATATTACTCAGAATCTTGTCTTCTTGATCAGGAATGGGCAAATGATCCTGATGTAGGAACGGTTAAAGATGCACTTACCAATCTGATAGCAAAACTTCGTGAAAATATTGTTATCAGCCGATTCGCCAGATTCTCCATAGGGACCTGATGAAAGAGGAAGACCAGACTGTCAGGATTCTCCTCAAATTAAGTGGAGAGGTTCTTGCTGGTGAAGCTGGTCACGGTATTGATTCCCAAACGATAAAGAGATTGACAGAGTCCTTGATGGATCTTGTTTCAGATGGGATTCAGGTTGGAATTGTAACCGGTGGGGGCAACTATGTCCGTGGAAGAGATCTCCAGTCAATAGATCGAATCACCGGAGATCAGATGGGAATGATTGCTACTGTAATCAACAGTCTTGCGCTCAGAGACGCGATTGAGAAGCATGGTGGCAATGCTGTCGTGCTTTCTGCTATTCAGATGCTTGGTTTCGTAGAACCCTTCTCATCCCGCCTGGCAATTGATTTCCTTGAATGTGGATATGTTGTCATCTATGCTGGCGGAACGGGCAATCCATGCCTTACAACAGATACTGCAGCAGCACTCAGAGCGGTTCAGACAGGATGTTCTATTCTGCTGAAAGGTACAAAGGTTGATGGCATTTACGATAGTGATCCGGAGCATAATCCTGACGCAAAACGATTTGCGAAGTTATCATTCGAGGAGGTTCTCAAACTCGACCTGAAGGTAATGGATGCTGCCGCAGTTGCCATCTGTCGCGATGCCGAACTTCCTATTAGTGTTTTTGATATTCGGGAACCTGCTAATATTGTCAGGATTCTTTCGGAACCGTCTATCGGAAGTATTGTTGGGGGGAATGATTCATGGTAACCGAGCTTCTAAATGATCAGAAAAGCAAGATGAAGAAAACTGTAGACAGTACAGCCCGTGAAATGGCTGTTATCAGAACCGGAAAAGCCAGTCCAGCGTTGCTCGACAACATTCGAGTGGAATGCTGGGGAGGACAGCATCCAATAAAACAGGTTGCCGGTCTTTCCGCTCCCGAACCAAGGCTTATCGTTATTCAACCTTTTGATCCATCAACGTCTGATGCCATTGTGAGAGCGATTCAGAAATCAGATCTTGGACTCAGAGCTACTGCC
>DAOWAG010000025.1 GCA_030634715.1 Candidatus Aegiribacteria sp.
AAACTGGCCCTGAAGTATCATCCGGATAGAAATCCCGGTGATCACAGAGCAGAAGAGAAATTCAAAGAGATAACCAAGGCTTATGAAATTCTCAGTGACCCGCGGAAACGGCAGGCTTTCGACAGAACTGGATCCTGGGATAGTATGCCGAATATGTCGGAATTCTTTACCGGATTCGGTATGGATGACGCTCTAAGAGCATTTCAGGATATTTTCGGATTCAGCAGATCCCGAGGCCCCTCTCCAGGAGCGGATATCACTTTCGATGTTGATCTCGATTTGAAAGATGTTGTTAATGGAACCAATCGGGAAATCAGTATCAAACGTATGGAGCATTGCAGAATTTGCGATGGAACAGGCGCTGATCCATCGGAGGGTCTGGAAACCTGCATCAATTGCGGAGGACAGGGAAGGGTAAGAACCGTTAGAAGAACTCTTCTTGGAGCCATGCAGTCTGTGGATATCTGCCCATCCTGTAACGGACGCGGAGAAATTCCAAAGAAGGTCTGTTCCGAGTGCAAAGGATCAAGACTTGAGTCCAGAGAGAGGAAAGTTGTTGCCGATCTTCCCGCAGGGATATCGACCGGTCATTATATCCGTTTGCGAGGTCAGGGACATTTTCCGGAAAGCGATGGACCACCAGGGGATCTGATCCTGAGAATAAGGAAGATAGATTTCAGGGAATTCGTCAGAGAAGGTGATGATCTTGTTTACAGAACACTGATTTCGTTTCCGGACGCGGCGCTCGGAACGGAAATAACAATACCTGCCATTGAGGATGAATCAATGAAGATCAAGATTCCCGCCGGTGTACAACCCGGTGAGAAGCTGATCCTCAGAAAGAAGGGCATCAGGAGACTGAAAGGATTCGGCAGAGGGGATTTGATAGTTATCGCTGATGTATATGTACCTGAACAGCTGTCCAGGAAGGAGAAAAAAATTCTTGAGGAGCTGAGTAATTCAAAACACTTCATTTCATCATGACAGTTCCCATGTTATTATGAACAACTCTCTCCTGCGTCTTGAATATCATCTTGTACTCAAGGAGATCGCTAATCGAGCGATCAGCTGCATCGGTCAGGAAAAAGTAAAAACGCTGCGGCCTGGATGGAATTCAGAAACATCCCTAAGACTCCGGGATGAGACCGAATGCGCCGGTGATCTTCTTGAACAAGGCATACACCCTCCAGCGGGAAGCCTTGATGAATTAAAAGAAATAACCGATTCAATCGATTCGGGGACAATAATCCTCAGTCCTCTTCAACTCAGGGATACAGGCAATATCCTTGAAGAAATGGATCAATTCGTTCAGTCTCTTGAGAAGAGCGAGATTGAAGACGACAGATTACTTGCTCTTCATGGTATTTTCAGACGCATCCCCCGACTGAGGGAATTGTCTGTTAAATTGCTGAAAATAACCACTCCGGATGGGGATCTTTCCCCTGGTGCCACCCCTGAACTGACCCGCCTGACCAGGACAGTTGACAGGCTTGAGCGAAATCTGTCAAAGCGGATAAACAAGATTTCAGCTGCTCTGTCACAGTCGAATGTTATTCGAGATTCTCCTCCCACTCTGAGGGATGGTCGATACGTCCTTCCGGTGATCTCAGCAAGAAAGCGTGAGGTCAGAGGAATCGTACATGATCGTTCAGAATCGGGCGAAACAGTATTTATTGAACCATCTCAACTTGTTGAGGATGGAAATTCTCTCAGGGAAGCTCTGCTTGATCTGGACTTTGAAAAAAGAAAAATCCTCAGAGAGGCATCTCTCGCAGTAAGGAAGCGATCAGATGAACTTTCGATGGGTATAGAAGCAGTTTCCGCCCTTGATGCCATTTTTGCGCGTGTTTCGTATTCTAAAGATATGAAGACCATGTTTCCGTCAGATGGAGCACTTTCATTACTCAAGCTGAGACATCCTCTAATTCCAGCTGATGAAGTAATTGAAAATGACGTCAGGTTGCCGGATGACTGGAAGGTTCTAATAGTGAGTGGTCCCAATGCGGGGGGGAAAAGCGTTCTGCTGAAGGCAATCGGCCTTTCAGTTATCTGCGCACAATCGGGTATAGGAGCATGCGTATCCTATGGTTCTACATTACCGTTCTTCAGCAGGATCCATGTCTCTATCGGGGATCAGCAATCCATTGCGGATCATCAGAGTACATATTCCGCTCGATTGCGGGAACAACTGGAGATGCTGAATGATCACAGACCTGGTGGATTCATCCTTATAGATGAACCCTCAGCAGGTACCGACCCGCTTACCGGGGCTGCTCTGGCTGCTTCTCTGCTTGATCATCTTGCTGACGCTGACAATAGACTTGTTGTCACAACGCATCAGGGTCAGCTTAAAAGCCTTGCTCAGGGAAAATCTGGATTTTACAATGGCAGCATGAATTTTCATGAGGACACTCTCGAGCCTGACTACACTTTTACATACGGGATCCCTGGATCTTCTTTTACGCTGGAGATCGCCAGAAAAATGAACTTTCCTGCCGATGTTCTTGCAAGAGCGGAGACACTCTCAGGGGATTCATTCAAACTTGACAGGATGCTGGAAGAAATTGCTTCGATAAGAAGTGAGATTAAGGAGAGATTGGAGGAACTCGATCAAGAGCAGGAGGAAGACAGAATTGTCAGGGAACGTCTGAATATGGAGCTGGAATCCTCCAGAATGGAGCTTCTTCAAACCAGGAATAGAATTGAAGAGCAGTCGAGAGAATGGGAACGTTCAATCAATTCGCGGGCGGATGCTCTTCTGGCCAGACTGGCAAAAACTGAAACTGCGCAGGAAAGGCGAAGTATCAGATCGGAAATCCGGGAGATTGCCGTGTCTGCATCAAGCCCCTATTTGAAGGATGAAGACAACAGTAAACCTCCGGATAAGCATATTGTGAAGGATGGATGGGTGACGGTAAGAGGATGGAGCGGAAAGGGAAAAATCGCAGAACTTGGAAAAGACTACGCGGTTGTGATAATGGGTAATCTCAGGTTGAAGAAGTCTTTGTCCGATCTTGAGGCTGCTGTTCCACCGGAGGAGAAACCGGTATCCTCAGACTGGAGTGTACCTGTTCAGACCAGGATTGAACTTAATCTGCGAGGTATGTCTGCTGATGAAGCCCTTGCTGAGCTTGATCTGGCTCTTGACGACAGCATCGTTTCTGGTATTCCACAAATTCGAGTGATTCACGGCAAGGGGAAAGGCATTCTCATGCGTGCGGTTGTTGATTTCGCAAAAAGTGACCGGAGAGTTGCGTCCTTCAGACAGGGAAGACCGTCAGAAGGTGGAACAGGTGTCACTATCATTGTTCTTAACACCCCGGAAGAATCATAATGCCCTCCGGTAGAGGTTACTTCTCAAATGAATCGATTGAACGAGTAAGAGCTAATGTAGATATCGTCTCAGTTGTAGGCAGGTATGTAAGCCTGAAGCGCTCAGGGAGAAACATGAAAGGAATCTGCCCCTTTCACAGGGAAAAAACTCCATCATTCTTTGTATCTCAGGAAAGACAGATGTACCATTGTTTTGGATGCGGAGCAGGTGGAGATGCATTCTCATTCCTGATGAATTATCTGGGATTTACTTTCCGTGAAGCTGTAGAGGACCTTGCTACCGAGGTCGGTGTGGAGCTGGAGACAGCGGGACGGGACACAACAAGGACGGATATTTTCAGGGAGATAATCGCGGAATCACAGCGTTATTATCGGGATCAGATCAGAGGGAGTTCCGGTTCCAAGGCAAGAGAATATTTAAACAAAAGGAACCTTTCTGACCAGACGATCGAAAAAATCGGCATCAGCTGGGCACAGAGTGGTAATCGGCTTTCCACATATCTGCGCGGTAAAGGCTACTCGGAAAGCCAGCTCATTGAATCGGGAATCGCCCTCAGATCCAGAAAAAACAATGATGGGATATACGACCGCTTCAGAGATAGAATACTGTTTCCAATCCGTGATCGAAGAGGGAGGATCATCAGCTTCGGCGGGAGGTGTCTCACTAAATCCTCTCCTGACACACCAAAGTATATAAATGGTCCTGAATCACCGATATACAGAAAGGGGGACTACCTCTACGGTTACCACGAAGCTCTCAGAGCAGCGAGGGATCTTGATATGATTATCCTTGTGGAAGGATACTTCGACCATTCGCGGTTTATAGAGGTCGGTTTCGATTGTGTTATTGCAACTTGCGGAACTGCTTTAACTTCGTCGCAGGCCAGACAGATGTGTGCTATGTCATCTGATATTCTTATATGCTATGATGGTGATAAAGCAGGTCAGAGAGCGGCAGTTCGAGCTGCCGAAGTGATTCTTGAACAGGGTCATCTGCCAGGGATCATATCGATTCCTGATGGCAAAGATCCTGATGACTACATAAATGAAAATGGAACCGGTGCGGTTCTGGAATTGACTGCTGGAGCTCTGGATCCAATTCGTTTTGCACTTGGATTACTTGGCTCCTGGTCGATGATAAAGAGTTCAGGAAGAAAGGTAAAAGTTGTCAGGAGACTTGTTGGTATTGCATCAAGCACGACAGATCCTGTAATTCTGGAGACACTCTTGAAAGTGATTTCAGAAGAAACAGGGTACTCTATCGGAACACTTGAATCGCAGGTCGCGGAGGAAGACAGAAAACGTCAGAAATCTGCGTATAGAATTGTTCATTCCATTGAATTGAACAGATGGGATAAGGCTATTCTTGGATCGATTCTTCTTTCTCCTGAGGGCTTCAGCAATTCAGTAACTGGATTTCTTCAAGAGGGGGATTTCAGAACGGAGACCGGGATCAGAATATTCCGGGAGATCAGAAAACAGATCAACGAAGGCGCTGTAGTATTCCAGCTTTCAGGACTTGACGCTGAGGATGCTTCTGCATGCAGTGAAATCATGTCGTCGTTTCCAGACCAGAAGGACCCATCAGGTAGAGCAAGCATTGAGAATGCTGTCAATCGAGACAGACTGGAGAGGGAAATGGCTCAGCTCAAGACCAGATTGAAATCCGCTGATGACAGCGAGATTGATGAATTAAAACAACAGATATCCGAGATCGGCAAAAAGCTGATAAGAATGTAGGTGATAACTGATTCCCCTGTGTCAGCAGCAAAAGAACAGTTTCAAACACACTCGAGGAGTAGACCTTAATTCGGGAACTCTTTTCTTTCGGGAAATTGATGTTGTTCCCCCGATGTATCCAGAGGAAGAAAAAGAACTTGCTGAAAGTCAGGAAAATGTCAGGATCATCATGCTGGAATCCATTCTATCGACACCGCTTGGTCGAAGGGATTTCTTCGAGCCATTCAAAACATTATTAAAGGGTGAGACAGTGGAGGAGGGAATTGTTGACAGGTCATTCTGGGAGATGAAGCATGATCGTCTACATTCTTCAAGACGAAAAGGAATGGAACTGATTCTCAGAAAAATGAACAATCGATATCAGAATCGTGAAGCTGTTCGAAGACTTCACTTGTCGTGGTTCAGAGTTGAACGTATCGGGAGGGAACTGTTCGGTGGAGTAGAAACATGCAGATATCTCGTCAATCGAATGAAGGAGCTGATGGATCTGCTGGGAGAGGATATTACTTCTGCACGATCAAGAGCTTTGAAATTCTGTTCAGCGGTAGATTCATCTGAGCATGATAATTATAAAGCCTGGAGCCTCTATCCGCAGTTAACCGCAATTCGAAATGAACTTGATCTGATTGAAGTGAATGTCGGAGTGGATATTCATGAATATATCACATTCGCTCAGCGTTTCTACGGCGCACTTAAAAAGCATAATGAAATTCTTGAGAGATATGTTGAAGCAAACCTCAGACTGGTTGTTACAAAAGTCAGGAAATACTATCCCTGCGACGCGATGGAAGAGATGGATCTTGTTCAGGAGGGGTGCCAGGGTCTCATGGATGCTGTACGGCGTTTCGAATATCATCGGGGATATAAATTCTCCACCTTCGCGGTATGGTGGATAAGGCAGGCAATCCTTAAAGCTATACTCCATCAATCAAGGCTTATCAGACTTCCAGTAAATATTCTGAAAGCGAATTCATGCATCAGGGACGATATTGATAATTTCACTGCAGACATGGGGCATCTCCCCACAATCGATGAATTGGCGGAATACACTGGAGTGGAACGTGATGAGATTGAAAAGATATTTCTATCCACAGCAAAGCCTCTATCTCTGAATCACACCACCGAAGAACAGGATGCAACTATTGCTAATTATCTTGAAAACAAATTTCTGATACCCGATGAGGAAGTTATCAAGGATGATCTCAGAGAAAGAATTGATGCTGCTCTGGCCTTGTTATCAGACAGAGAAAAAACGATAATTACTTTTCGATTCGGATTATTCAGTGGTGAATCCTGTACTTTGCAGGATCTTGGACGAATCTTCAGGATCAGTAGAGAAAGGGTCAGACAACTGGAATCCAGAGCCCTTGGCAAATTACGAAAACATGGATTGATGACTTCTCTATCTGCTGGAGACGCAATATGAAAACCGTTATTCTAGCTTCGTTCCTGTTGCTGTCCTTATCCTGCCGGAGCGTTGAGAAGGCTGATGAGGATACACGATTCATTGTTCTTGGACCTTCTCTTGTTGAGATCATGTTTGTTACAGGACTTGGAGACAGAATTGCAGCAGTTGACCGGTATTCGGATTGGCCGCCGATTGTGCAGGAATTACCTTCAGTTGGCGGATATGTGGATCCTTCACTGGAGCGGATCTCCTCCGTTTCACCCACCTCTATCCACATTAGCGGTAACAATCCTGTACTTCATGAACTTGCGGAGACTCTGGGTATTCCCTGTTACTCCTACCGCTTTGACACACTTGAGGATGTATTTGTAACGCTTGATTCTCTTGATGCAAGATATGGAGCGGATGCAGCTTCGTATAAGAATGAGCTCCAATCACGACTGGATTCTCTTCAGTACTTAATGGGAAACACCGAACCAATTTCCTGCATGATCGTTGTTTATCATGAGCGCGGGTCTTCCAGTATGACAATTGCCGGTAGAAACACATTTTTCGCAGATCTGCTTTCCGCTATGAACTGCGAAATAAAAGCACCTGATGTTGGAGCCTGGCCTATGATATCCGCAGAGGGAGTGCTGGAAATGGCGCCTGATCATATAATCTGCCTGTATCCGGGACGAACAGATACAACAACTGTTATAGTCTCAGAGATCGATTTCTGGGTTGAATTAGGATTCGAGACATCAAGAATTCACTGTCTCTTTGAGCCATATATCATGATTCCCGGAGGAAGACTCATTGAAATTGCTGAGAGGATATGTTCGTGTCTGCTTTAAGATTGGATGATGTTTCCGCTGGATATGGTGAAAGGTCTGTTCTATCCGGAATAAATCTCTCCATATCTCCAGGTGAAATATGCGCATTGATCGGTCCGAATGGTTCGGGGAAAAGCACACTTCTTCGTGCTATTCTCAATCTGGGAGTTACTGTTTCCGGGACCATTGAAGTTTGCGGCATGGAAACATCCGATCTCTCGAATAATCAGCAGGCAAGAATCGTGTCGTACCTTCCTCAGAATTTCAATCCTTTATCCAGGTTGACTGTGGCAGAAACAGTTCTGCTGGGCAGACACCCCTATAGAGGAAGATGGGCATATGACTCTTCAAATGATCTTGAAGTTGCCGGAGAATGTATGCTGGAAACGGACACCTGGCATCTCAGAGACAGGATATTTTCGGAGCTCTCAGGGGGGGAGAAGCGGTTGGTTCTGCTAGCATCGGCGCTTGCTCAGGAGCCGAAGCTGCTTCTGCTTGACGAACCGGGATCCTCTCTTGATTTCAAACATCAGCTTAACATGTGGCTGCTTCTTAAAATGCTGTCAGACAAAGGAATCGCCGTGCTGATCAGCACTCATGAGGTTGCACTCGCCGGAAGATACCTGGATTCCGTGCTTGTACTCTCCAACGGAGGTGCCAGAGCATTCGGTGAACCTTCTGATGTGTTCACAACGGAGATTCTTTCTGAAGTATTCGAAGTTAATCTTCACGTATCGGAGGACAGTGAAACCAGGTCATGGATAATCGTGCCGGAGATGGAGAAGTGAACGGTTTGGGGAGAAAACCGTCAACCGGGTTCTGGGTTCTGCTGATACTGGCGATAGTTGTCGCCGGTGTCTTCTCCCTGATGGTAGGTCCAATGGGTGATCCACCAGGATGGGTCGTATTTCGGTTGAGATTACCAAGGCTGATCCTGTCTCTTCTTACCGGCAGTGCTTTATCCATTTCCGGATGTATTCTGCAGTCACTTCTTCGAAATGACCTCGCTACTCCTTACACTCTTGGTATCTCTGCCGGAGCAGGACTTGTTGCCGGTTCTGTAATAATATCCGGGATTGCTATTCCGGTCATAGGCCTGGTCGCGGCCGGAACCGCAGGGGCGCTTCTTGCTGTAATTGCTGTCTATGCTCTCGCATCAGGAGGTAGAAGGGGTGATTACGGCGCATCTCTGCTTCTTGCTGGAGTTACAATGAACCTTATTGGAGCTGCAATTCTTCTTCTGTTCGAATACTTCAGTGATGCATCCAGAATACTCGAGATTGTAAGATGGATGATGGGAGATCTTGCGGTGATCGGATGGAAAAAACCCCTGTTTCTGGTGTTCCCGGTGATTATTGGATCACTGATTGTGTTTTTTCGAACAGATGTGCTTAATCAGATTTCGCAGGGTGACGATCTGGCTTCAACCAGAGGTGTCGCAGTTCGGAGAGAACGCAATCTTCTTCTTGCCGCTGCGGCTGTTCTGGCCGGCTCCACGGTTGGAGTTGCTGGACCAGTTGGATTTGTCGGATTGATCGTGCCGCATATCATGCGTAGATTCGTCGGGGCTGATTATCGTTATCTTGTGCCTGCATCAGCACTTGGCGGAATGCTTCTCATGGTTCTCGCAGATTCGGTATCCAGGATTGTCGTGAGTCCTGCTGAACTGCCTATTGGCATTGTCATGTCACTTCTTGGAGGTCCATTCTTCCTGTTTGTTCTGCTCAGGAGCGGTCGAAGAAAATAATCTATTGACTATAGATCTCTCGCACCGGAACTATCATCTGTCAGATATGGAGAGAAGAGATATTTGATATTTTCAAGAGAATCTTCTATCATGTACGGAATAGTCTGAGCATAAGTATCCAGTATTATAATGGCGTTCAGCACGGAATCAGCTTCGCTTGCTGCTCGTAGCCTTACGGCGACGGCACGGTTAACATGCTGAACATTCTCATATATCCGTTTAAGACCCTGAAGACTGAAATCAGCCTGTTTTCCCTCTTTTTTCATGAAGTACTGCGCCAGAAGATACATGGATGTGACACGATAAGCGGTCTCTTCTCTGCTCGAGAGAGACAGATGAAAACGAGCCATTGGCTTGAAGAATGCAGTATGTGGACAGCCGCTGGTGGCAATAACCAGACCCA
>DAOWAG010000339.1 GCA_030634715.1 Candidatus Aegiribacteria sp.
GGTCGAGTTCATCACTTGAGATCATACCTGCATTGATGAGCAGCCCGGATGCTCTGCTGCTGAGAATCCCTCCGCATACCTTGTCTCTGGGGAATTCAGCCTTATCGATGAGCAGACATCGCACGCCTGCGGAAGCGAGCTTCCAGGCACATGAGGATCCAGCGGGTCCCCCGCCAACCACTAGAACCGGCGTCAGGTATTGCCCTTTAGAACGAATCTGCACAATCTGTGATTTTCACACCTTCCGCTACAATGTAAGACGGTACGCTGATTGCGACAGGCATTCGTCTGCCGTACGTATTCGAACCGTTTACGGATTCAGAGACAGACGAGATTACTTTGACATTACCGAGAACATTCTGGAATGAATCGGTTATCCTGGTTGAGAATATAGGTGATATCACCTTGCCGTCCTCAACTAGAAGGGCGTTGAATCTTGAACTTCCAGTAAATATTCCTTTGCTGCGGCTTGGCAGATTCATGTAGTGAAGAGCGGGAATGTATAGAACTCTGCCCATGCCACTGACAGCATCAAGAGGATTCTCGGAACCATTTCCAGTATTCAGCACAATCCCCGTAGAGCGTGTATCGTGTCCCGTTGGATCTTTGCCATATCTTGCGGCCGTTGAGGTATCGTACATCAGATTCTTCAAGACTCCGTTTTCAATAAGTGGGAAGTGTTTTCTAACCCTTCCGCACATATCAAATCCGAACATGAAAGTCTCGGTATTGAAAGGATCATCAGACAGCGTGATGTTCTTTCCAAGAACCTCATCACCAGGTTTATTCTGCGAAGTCCAGCTCTGTTTCTCTTCCCAGCCTCTTCCCATGAAGCCTGTAAATACAGCAAAGTTTATTATATCAGAGACTGCTTCAGGACCGAGAATAACGGTATATTCACCAGGTTCAACCTTATAGCCCGCATTCTCTTCATAAACAGGAAGTAAACGCCCAAGCGCTTTTACTGCTTTCTCGACAGAGAAATCCGAGGCTCTCCATCCTGTCTGAGTGTTAATAAGCTCCCATTTCTTTCCGGGATGCTTAAGCACAACAGTGAACAGCTGATCGGTCCCTCTGTGATAGACTTCCTCTCTGTTTTCGGTGGTTATAATGTATACCTCTGCTGATCCGCTGGACCATGACCCGGAGTAATTGTACTCAACACCAAGTTTCGAAAATATCTCTCTGTATGCATCTGCTTTCACACCTGGATCAAGATCTGCGAGAGCATCATCATACTGTGCTTCTTCATGAACTGATTCTTCCACTTTATCAGGGATTGGATCGTAGGTTTTAGGAGCTGCAGCTTTTGCCTTTTCTACGGCTTTATCCAGAATATTCCGTACTGTGTCTGTTCCTTCAATCATGCCAAGATAGGTCTGGCTTGCCTGTTTTCTTCCTTCGGTAACTTCAACGTCAAGTCTGATCAGATCCTCGGAAGTATTGAGAGAAATGGAACTGTTGCCGATCCGCATGAGATGACTCTTCTCATGGTGCAGTGTTAGTGTAGCCTGGATGCCCTCTGATGCAACCTGATCCCTAACTTCCATCAGAATCTTCCTGATGTTCGCGTCCAGCATGGTCTACTTCCTTTCTCCGACAATCACGTCATCAAATTTCACAACAGGAACTCCGTGCCCTATCTGCATAACCTGGTTTGGTTCACCCTTGCCGCAGTTATCAACCAGTTCAACTCTCCAGGTTGATTTGTCACCAACCGCTGAAAGGGAGTTGTAGAATTCAAGCGTATGTCCCTGATAAGTTGGATTCCTGAGGATTCTTGTTTTCTCACCGTTTTTCACTTCCCAGGCAATTTCACATCCGAAGTGGAAGTGCTCTCTGTTCGATCCGATCGACCAGGATACAGGATTGTCAACAACGATCCCATCCTCTGTGGAAGAAATAATATCCTCAAGCGATCCATCATCACCCGGCAGGATATTCACGTTTGTCATTCTGTCGATTGGAGCACGATAGAATGCAGTTGCTCTGGCAACTCCACCGTTCTGGCTGAATACTTCACGTTCTGCCTTCTCGTTAGCCTCGTTAACCATAGCTCTTGATGTAAGAGCATTTACCAGAATCCCCCTGTCGATAAGCAGATAATCTCTCTCAGGAGTTCCATCATCATCATATCCAAAGGA
>DAOWAG010000288.1 GCA_030634715.1 Candidatus Aegiribacteria sp.
GGCGGATAATACGAATTCTCCCTTTGCAGGAAATGAAGTGATCTTCGGTCCGGGATGGCTTGACGGAAGAATCGACAAATGCGGCTTCGGCTGCATAAAGGTTCCTTCACGGAAAGGCTCTCTGGCATTCACTGCCGAATCCTTCAATATTTCAGGTTCGATTGCTCTCTGGTCTGAGAAGGGTGTTATTATCCGCAGATTTCTGCGTGTATCTAAAAAAACCGGTTTTACAGCGGTTATTGATGAGGGAATAACTCAACTGTATCTTGTTCCAGACAGAAGGAAACAGAGGATAGAAGTAGATAATGTCAGCTATACGCCCTGAGAGATTGCTGTTAATCGGTCTTGCTTCAGCAGCCGTGCTGCTTCTGAGAGGAATCTCAGGATTTACGGTATCATGGGTTCTGCTTTTCATGGGCATCTCTTTTGTAAACAAACAAAACAATATAACCTGCATTTCAATTATCGCAGCGGGAATCTCACTGAGAACAGGGGACGCGAACGCCGGAGCAGCTTTGATCCTGACAGGTTCGATATTTGGGATTGTCGGTTCAAACTCACTGATTTCAAGAATCGCCTTTTTTGCCTCCTTCTCTGTTATTCTGATTGAAGGTTCCATAACTGGATTAATCCCCCTCTTCGTTGCGAGCATTCCTGCTTTTCTGTTCAAATGTACGAAGTGGAGGTTCATTGCTCTTTCCGGGGGAATTGTCGCAGGCCTTCTTATCTATGGTCTTCCCGTAGCTTCAACTTACGGATTACTGGTGAATAATGAGATCCTTTCTGAAAATGCTGTTATCTGGCCGAATCCCGTATCCGCGAATTTAAATCATCCGGTTGTGCTGCTTGAAGCGGAAAACATCGATAATACGGATATGGTTATCGAAATATCTGCCGGTGGAGTTAGAGACACTTCTGCTCTGGGTGTGCTTGAAACCGGAGGACAAACCCACCGGATAATGCCTGGAAGAAACTTATTCAGATTAAGAGAAGCCGCTTCTCCCATAGTTATTAAACTTACTCGAGAATGGCAGCCATTCAACCATCCAGTAATATGGGTTCAGAAAGCATGGACGGTGTCCCAATCAGAATAAAATCACTTTTTGATGAGAGATCCGGAGCGCTTTTCCATATTGCGGCGGCGATAGCGATATTTGCGGCCTGGCGCCTTCTTGGAATGCCGGCGCCTGGTTCGCTGGGGAGGATAATCCCTCTCTCGTGGTTCATCACAGGTTTGATCTTTGGAAAGGGGAGAGCATCCAGATTATCCTCTCTTCTTCTCATCGTGTTCCTGGCGCTTTCTCTGTTATGGGCTGTCAGTCCCGCAATTGAAGTTCTGGCTGTTTCATTCGGACTGTTGGGAGTGTTTCCAGGGCTGCTTGCCGCTTCCAGAAAAAAGGCAGGTATTCTTCGCGCATTGATTCCTTTGATTCCGCTTATTGTTCTTGTCCCTTTCGGCGGTGACGAGCCACATTATGTAACATTAACAGAAGATTTCGTATCACCCGGAGCCGGGGAATTCGGGAATATGCGTCATCAACTGGGCGATCCATCCGAGAGTATTCCGCATCATCAGATATTCTATCCATTACTGATGATTCCAGGGTATCCGTTTTCCATAGCTGGAGTGAGGGGCATGAACCTGCTCTTTGCTCTTATTGCTGTTCTGATATTATCCGGAATATTCAGGAAGAACGGACTGATCGACTGGAAATACCTGTCCGTACTGGGTCTTCTGCTGATTCCCGGCAGCGCAATTCTCGGGCTGGTGTTTCCAGGATGGGTTGCTTTACTCTTTTTCCTTTTCGCTGTCCGGATGGTAGATTCACAAAAGCGCACATTCTGGATTGTATTTATTTCCTTTATTCTCGTTCTGATTAAGATCAGGTTTGTAGGTATATCCGCCGGGCTGCTGATTGCTCTTGTTATCAGTACTGAAGGGAAAAGGAAAATAATGTTTCCCGCAGCGCTGGCCGGTATTACTATTCTTGCACTGCTTGCAGATCTCCTTCTGCTGGATGGCCGCGTATTCTGGGTGAGATATGGAAATGTCGCTTTCCTGAAAACGATTATTATTCAGCCCATCTACAGGTTTCCGGATGTTCTTCTTGCAGCAGGTTCATCTCTTGTGGATATCGAATCGGGCTTACTCTGGAGAGCTCCCTGGGTCCTCGCAGGATTTGCCGGGCTGCCCCTTCTGAGAAAGAAACATCCTGATCTGTTTCTGTGGCTTGGTTTGCCTGCGATTCTCTATTTCTTCTTTCTCATTTTCTGGTCAACAAACGCATGGGCTGGTATGCCTGCTCCATCCGGAAGGATGCTGCTGCCGCTAATGCCGGTATTACTGGCTTCCCTGGGGTGTATGCTCAAGGACAGGAAAGTAAGATTCCTTGTGTGGATGTCCCTTGGAATATCAGCGATATACTTCGCATATCCTGCACTTAGATTCAACCATGCTGACGGCACTGATGTTCTTGTCAGCTTGATAGGCGGCCAGTACAGCAGTGTTACAGAATGGATTCCCAGTGCAA
>DAOWAG010000382.1 GCA_030634715.1 Candidatus Aegiribacteria sp.
ACAGTACAGTAGAGGCCGTTCCTGAACTCCAGCCGCATCCCCGGTTTCGCGGCCCTGCCCGGGCGGACAAGTGCTTTCCAGGTGTTTCCTTCCAGATTTTTCAGAAGAAAGATTTCCGCCTTCCCACCTGTCCCGGCCTTTCTTCCATTCAGCCTGGCTTTGAAAACTCTTGTATTATTCAGAACCAGAAGATCACCGGGGACAAGGAAAGAGGGGAGGCTGCTGAAAATTGTGTCTTCTAAGCTGCCCTGACTGATATCAACCGCCAGAAGTCTGCTGCCTGCTCTGTCACTAAGGGGTTTCTGAGCGATCAGTTCTGAAGGGAGGCTGTACTGCATACTGGTTCTGGAGAGTTTCCGTGAATTCATCAGGAAAGGGGTAGACGGACAGTGAACCATGTACCGAATCCGGACCTGCTTCGGACACTGACAGTGCCGCCCATCTGTTTTGCGAAGCTCTTGACTATCGTCAGCCCTATTCCAAGCCCGGCCGCATGTCTGCTGGAACTGCCGCTCGTATAGAATCTGTCAAAAACGTTTGGAAGGTCCTCGGAGGCGATTCCTTCTCCGGTATTGAAGACCTCAAGTACCCAGTGATTGCTGCCTTCTAATCTGACTTCCACTCTGGCGGATCCTCCCGGTTCGTTATGCTGTATTGCATTGTTAACCAGATTGCCGATGATCTGTTCAAGCCTGGATCTGTCAAAGAATGCAGTGAATGGCTCGGAAGGTAATTCAGCTGTAACGGTAACATCCTGACTTCTGCCTTTCTCAGAAAGGGCTGGAAGCAGTGAGGAAACTACCTCAGAGGGGTTGGCCCAGGATGTTTCGAGGTTTCCCTCGCTCAACTCGATCTTCATAAAACTGAGCATTCTCTCTGCGTATTCAACCAGGTTGATAAGAGCGGTGTTCATTGAATCAAGTGATTTCCTCTGGTCTTCAGTCAGTTCACCGGTTTTCTCTGACAGGAGAAGATCCGTATGACCTCTCAGAGTAGTAATGGGAGCTCTTATTCTATAGGAAAGATTCATCAGCAGATCCTCGAGTCCCGGGATATTTCTGTCAGCTTTTTCATTCCTCTGAATACCTTCATCATCTCTTACTCCTCTACTGTCTCTGAACAGCCATAAGGAGAGAGTTGTTCCGATCGTCTGAAGAAATCTTCCTAAAGGATAACCGAATGCATCTCTTCTTGCGCATCCTACGGTAAGTGTTCCCATGGTTTTCCCGTTGGATATAAGCGGGATTGAGAGTTCACTTCTTGACGATGGGAAAATGGGAGAGAATCTCTGGTCAGCTGCCGTGTCCGGAACATAGCATATCTCCGTATGAGTATATGCCCATGATGTTATCGAAGGGATCTCGATGCGAAGAGTACCCGGGTCGGTCGATGTGCCGAAGGAAATCAGCTGTTTGAGAACTGGCTCCCTGGAACTGACCGTATGAACAACCAGGTAATCAGCGCCTGTTATCGATCCAATTTCGCCAAGCAGAGTCTGAACATCCCGTTCACGGCCCTCAAGAGTGGTCATGAAGGCTGAGATCGCATTGAGAAGCTTGATCATACCCTGTAGATACTGGTTTGATTGAATATATTCAGCCAGCACTGGAGCAAGGCTGAGCACCAATCTGCCCAGTGAATCGGAAATACGGGAAGATATGCCTGTTATTCTCACGTAAGCCTGATCATGTTTCTGCTTTACGGGGATCGTAACATTGTGACCCAGCAGATCCTCAGTCCAGTAAGCAGATTTTCTGGTCTTGAGCTGTTTTTCATGGGCAGGCAGATCTACCTCACCGACCGTAACTATTCTTGATTTTGAGGCGTA
>DAOWAG010000280.1 GCA_030634715.1 Candidatus Aegiribacteria sp.
CCAGGAGCGGGAAATAGTGCCATTCTCCATGCTGCTGAAACTTCCGAATGGAGGATATTGCCCTGGCAGCGGTAAGATTTTCGAGTTTCTGCTTGGGGTTTCGTCGCAGCAGATTCAACCTTACCAGGAAGTCAACATCCTCAGCGAAGAGTTTTTCTTCGTTGTAGCCACCCATCTTTTGAAAATCTTTCCGCCTGCAAAAGACTACTCCCGTATCCATGCCTGTTATCAGGATCATTGGCAGAAAGAAACCGTAATAAGTAAGGGCAATTCCAGGAGACATGCGCTCCATTTTAACTCCAGTTGATCCTCCAACTACTTTCCCGCTTGAGACAGCTTCATCAATAATATTAAAAGTACCCGGATGTAGCCGACTGTCTGCATCTATGAAGCAAAGTATTTCCCCATTCGCAACAGCTGCTCCGGCGTTGCGTACAGCGGCAATAATGCGCTTCTCTTCTTTGACAACTACACATCCTCGAGATTGTGCAATTTCAGCTGTTTTATCAGTAGAGACGTTGTTAGAGACGATGACTTCAATTGCGTTGCTGCCACCTTTATAATTCGCGGATGCAAGCTCTACCGAATCAAGTAGCATGGGGAGATAATCATCTTCATTGTAAGCGGGAATTATCAGAGAAAACTTAGGAGCAGGGCTTCTGTCCATATCTTAATCATCTCCCACTTCATTCAACTTGCTGCCTGCAAGATAATCCCGCCGGGTCGATAATGGAACCCGGCAGGTGACCTTTCAGTTCTGGGCTGGTTTATCCGCCTGAACTTCCGAGCAGCGCCTTGATGCCACCGAAGGTGGAGCTGTCCAGCTGTAAGTCCCCCTCGAAAAGGAACATAATCACCAGACTGGACATCGTTCCCGTGGGGCTTTCGTACTCCCCGTTGATTGACCTGATTGTACCGGTGTTCCAGTGCCATGTGTACATGCAGCTGTCATCGGTTTCAGCAGAGCTCCAAAGGAACTCGACGATGAGGTTGTCGGTTCCATTGAACCAGAAGGGAATGTCCAGATCGAATTGAACCCACTCATTCGGCGAGTTCGAGATGGTCATTGTATCCCTTGAGAAGACGCAGATCCTGGTTCCCTCGATATAGTTCTCGCTGAAGGTGGATCCGATCTCGTCCTGGTCGAACAGGGCAAGGTAGATGCTGAAATCGTAGAACGTTCCCTCCACGGTCTCTCCCGGTGAGTAGCGGTTGCAGGAGATCGCTGATATGTCCATTGCATCACCTATCTCCTCTTTAAGCACTACCGCCTGGTAGTGTAGTGAGGAGCTTCAACCGATTCCTATAGGCGCGCAACCGGAGACCTCCGGAGTACCAACGATCACTTCAGCGGATAAGCTGATGAAGGAGATAACGAGCAGCAGTAGAAAGACGCTCTTCATAGACTACTCACCTCCAGACCAAGGACTTCACAGCTCCGAATGTCAGGGTTCCCAGAGCTCCCTGAGCAGTGCCTGTAATCGTCATCCTGGGCAGCGAGCTGGACAGGCTGCCGGTGGGATAGGATGGGGCACCTGCCTGCGTATACCCGACAGCCCTTATTGTTCCCGCATCCCAACTGCGGATATAGAAGCTGTTGAGATCCACACAACTCTCCCAGGTGACCTCGATGATAAGATTACCCTCGGAGGAATCGTACTGATAATTTGTATCAAGTGAGATGGGCACCCATTCGTCCGGATTCCCGGACATGACCAGGGACGACGATTCGTAGATAAGCGTTCTTGTTCCCTCAATGTAATTGTCATCGAAGGTCGAACCCAGCTGGTCCTCAGAACAGAGTCCCATATAGATCTTGACAGTCTCGAATTCGGCGGAATTATCCCCGGCGGGGTGCCTCTGCCATGAGATGGTTTCTATGTTAAAATCCGAACCGATCTCTTCGTCGAGCACTACCACCTGGTAGCGCATGGCAGCGAATCAGGATCCGCAGAAGGGATAGCTTGAGGCCGGACCGTCGGCAGGTCCGATGATTATGTCGGCAGGCATTGCCAGCGCGAACATTCCCACAAGAGGCAGCAACAGAATGTACTTCATGGACTTCACTCCTTACAATATGACTGTAGTTGGGATCAGCAGTTTCATAACTGCTTCCTCCGGTTTTGCTCCTGAGATGGTTGCATCGGCTATCTTTATTAAAAAAAAGCCCTTACTTCCTGACACGCAACGTGTTAGAACTGGCTCATCAATCTCTGTAGACTATGAGTATTTCAATTTCCTAACAAATTAGTAGTTAATCTTGTTACCGGATATTTCCATGTCAAGATCAAGTCTCAAATTGTCTGTGAATCCATCGTGTACTTACACCGGTGTTCGTATTCCCTGTATAAGAGTCCAAACACCAACTGCAATAAATCCAGCTCCAGCAACTATTGTTAAGATACGCCTGTTTATGTAATTCGAGATCGTACCGCCAACAGCAACTGCAATGGCAGTTGAAAGTATTAATGCAAATGCAGCAGCACAGAATACAGCAAGTTTATTAATCTCTCTGTCAGCGGAAAACAACAATGTTGCCAACTGAGTCTTATCACCAAGCTCTGCGAGAAATACCGTTACGAA